>CAMJYF010000327.1 GCA_946409885.1 uncultured Clostridia bacterium
TAGTTGCCGCCGGTGGGGATCTCCCAGCCGATCTCCGCTTTCACCGCATCGCAGAACACGTGAAAATCCAGTCCGTCCAGCTCCTCCGGGTGATAGGTGAAATGGGGCACGTACCAGCCGGCCATGTCGCTGCCGTCGCTCTCGTCCACCCGCAGCCCGTGTACGCCTTTAACGCCCTCCAGCCGGTCCCAGAAATAATTGATGGCCCGGCGGATCTCTTTGATGCGTTCGTCGTAATACTTCAGCTGCACCCGCGCGAAGGCGGTGCACATCTGGTTGGCGCGGCCCTTCATGGCGCCCAGCGGCATGTTCAGGTAGGGCCGCAGCTCCGGCAGATGAATGAAATCTTCATTGTTGCGCTCGTAATGCAGGTAGGCGAGCGCTCTTTCGTAATACTCGTCTTTGTCCGTCACCAGAACGCCCAGCTCTCCGGCGGCAAAGCTCTTCTGGCTCATCAGGGAGGTGGCGGCAATGTCGCCGAAGGTGCCGATCATCTTCCCCTTGTAATGGCCGCCCTGGGCGTGGGAATAATCCTCAATCACCAGCAGACTGTGCTTTTTGGCGAAGGACATGATGGCGTCCATGTCGCAGGGGTGGCCCCAGTAGTGCACCACGGTGACGGCCTTCGTCCAGGGGGAAAGGCAGCGCTCTAAATCAGCGGGATCCAGACACACCGTGTCCGGATCCACGTTGGCGAATACCACGCTGGCCCCCAGCTTCTGGGCGGAAAGGCAGCTGGCCCAATAGGTTTTGGTAGGGCAGATGATCTCATCGCCGGGTTTGATCCCAGCGGCAAAGTAGGCCGCTTCTATGGCCATGGTGCCGTTGCAGGCGCATACCGCGTGCTTTCTTTTGTTCCAGTCGGCAAACTCCCGTTCAAACCGCATTGTGATCTCCTTGCCGGAGATCAGGTTGTTCCGCAGCACGTAAAGAACGGCGTCCTCGTCTTCTTTTGTGATGATTGGCCAGTGGAACAGCTCCTCCGGCAGATCGTACCGCTCCAGCAGCGGGCTGCCGCCCAACAGCGCAAGGGAAGACATTATGCTTTTCCCGCGTTGGCTCTTTCGTACCAGATGGTGGCGATGTCCATCGCGGCGTAAAGGCCTTTCTTTTCGCTCTTTTTGACAATGCGCTCCCTGGGACGGATATCGGGATCTGTATTCAGCAGCTGCACCAGCACCCGGTCGGCGATTTCAATGTCGCCGACGGTTCTGGTGGTGGCCACCTGGATCATGATGATAAAGGGGTCGTAGCTGTTGCCGAAGTAGATGGTTTTTCCGCATCTTACCAGCGGATAACCTTTATAGGTGAGAAATTCTTTTTTTGCCATGTCTGTTTTTCCTTCCGATCATGCGTCCATGCCGGAACGGAGATAGTCGCGCAGCAGGATCTGCAGCAACTCGAACCGGTCGATGCGGCGCATCAGATTTCTCGCGTTGTTGTGCGTGGTGATATAGGTGGGGTCTTCGGAAAGGATGTAACCCACAATCTGGCTGATGGGGTTATAACCCTTCTCCTTCAGAGCGTTGTAAATGATGAGGATGGATCGGCGGATCTCCTCGTCATTCCGGTTGCTGATATCAAATTGCCTGGTTTTGTCGCTCATTTCGGGACACCTCCGTTAAAAAAACTCATACATACGCATGTTATTTCTCTATTATATACAATCCGCAAAGGAAATACAAGAGTATTTCTAAAAAAGTTACATTTTCAGGCTGATATTGGATTTTGCCAGCTCCTCGATCAGGCGGTCGGTCACCGCTTTTACCTCTTCTCCTGTCAGGGTGCGCTCGTCATGGCCGAAGATGATCCTTACGGTGATGGATTTGCCGTTGGCGTCCTCGTAGGTGTCGATAACGCTGATCCTGCGGATGATGGGGCAGCGCAGCAGCTCGATGGCGGTGCGGACGGGCAGGAAAGTATTGGTGATGAAGTTCAGGTCGACGCTCATCTCCGGGAACTTGCCCACCTCGTGATAAACGATCTCCTGTTCGGGCACGGCGGCAAAGGCGGGCACGTCGATCTCCGCGAACACGACCGCGGCCTTTTTGTCGATCTTTTTGGATACGGTGGGATAAACCACGCCGATCTCGCCGATGGTTTCACCCCCGCAGATCACCGCGTTCAGGTTCTTGGGGTGCTGGTAGGCGTGCGTCGCTTCCATCGGCCGGAAGGTAACGGCGCAGTGCTTGATATCCTCCGCCAGCAGCGCCAGCATATCCCGCAGCGTAAAGTAGAGGGCTTCCACGGATTTGGTTTTGCTGAACAGCGTCACGCCCAGCTTTTTGTGTTCGTCGCACAGGCCGTTTTCTTTCAGTCCGTCCACCACGCGGCCGATTTCAAAGACGCCGAAATCGGTATCGTACTGATTGTTGGCGCGGACCTGACAGAGCTGGTTCGGGATCATGGAGCGGCGCAGCACCTCTATGTTGGGGTTGGAGGCGTTGGCCAGCCGCACGTTATCCTCCACCGGAATGCCCAGCGCCTTATATTCGTCGGAATAGGCCCAGATGTAGGAGTGTACCTCATGCAGGCGGAAGTGCTTGACAAGGATATCCTTGATCCGGTCCTCCACGGTTTTTACGCCGTCCGGGCGGATGGGATACAGGGGGGAGTAGGTGGTGTTCACCGCGAAGTTGTCGTAGCCGTAGATGCGGGTGATCTCCTCGATGATATCCGCTTTGATGGTCACGTCTTTGGTGGCGCGCCAGCTGGGTACTGTCACAGTAAAGTTGTCGCCGTCAGCGGTCACGCCGAAGCCCAGGGCGGTCAGCGTCTTTTCGATGCGGTCGTTGGAGATTTCAATGCCGGTGTAGCGGTCCACAAAGCGCTTGTCAAACGACAATACCCGCTGCGGATAACGATATTTATATACGTCTGTCAGGGAGGAGACCACCTTTGCGCCGCCGTCGATCTCCTGCAGCAGGCGGATGAAACGCGCCGCCGCCACGGGCGTCATCTCCGGATCCAGGCTTTTTTCATATCTGGCGGAGGCGTCTGTCCGATGAGCCAGGCGCACTGAGGATTTGCGGATGGAAGCGGCGTCGAATGTGGCGGATTCCAGCGTCAGGCGGTTGGTATCGTCAACGATCTCGGAATCGAGTCCGCCCATGATGCCGGCGATGGCCACGGGCGTGTCGCCGTTGCAGATCATCAGCGTGTTTGCGTCAATATCCCGTTCCACGCCGTCCAGCGTCTGGAATCTGAACGGCTCGTCAAAACGTTTTACGCGGATGTGCTCCACCTTGCGGGCGTCAAAGGCGTGCATGGGCTGGCCCAT
>CAMJYF010000328.1 GCA_946409885.1 uncultured Clostridia bacterium
CTTGTGCAGTTTGCCCATTTTTTTTGCTGTTGCAAACGAAAATAATATATGATAGAATAGAAAAAAACAGGAAAGGCGGCATGCGTATGGCCGGAAACGTCCTCAACAAGGCCAAAGGGCTTTTTACCGAGATCAGAACCCACTGGAAAACGCCGGAGGAGGGCAAGTACGTCCCCTACCGGGAGTATAAGGATATCTTCATCGCGGTGGGCTCCAACTACGCGGGCAGCAAGCTGCTGGAGTATATCTGGTTCGGCGCGGGCTGCTACCTGATGATGTACCACTACCATCTCCCGTACCTCACCTTTACCATCATCGGCCTGATCAATATGCCGCTGAACTACGTGTGGGCCATGATCGGCTGGTACATCAACGACAACCTTGGCTTTCTGGAAAAGAAGAAGGAACGGATCATCTACAGCGTGTATTTCTTTTCCATCGTACTGGGGTTGACGCTGATCCTCGCCCCGGTCAGCCGCCTGTTCGACCAGAACGGGGCCTTCGTCACCTTTATGAACGGACTGGAGGGGATCAACTGCGACTCCGCCTTTAAAATCTTCGGGACCCATATCCTCTGGAACGGCTGGGCGGGCTCCCGGAACATCTTCTGGCGCAAAAAGCTGCTGCCCAAGTTCGGCCGGTACAAATACAGCCTCTACTGCGATTTCTTCCCCAAGATCGTCATGGTGGCGCTGATCGGCTGGATCCCCCTGTGGAACATCACGGACGTGGTGGAGCGGGTGTGGAAGGCCAACCTGCTGTTTGCGGCCTTTTCCATCTTCGGCTTCGGCAACTCCCTGGAGGCCTGCGCTCAGAACATCTCCCCCAACACCCGGGAACGGGTGCTGGTGCGCACCTATCCCATCAAGCTGTCCCATCTGGCCCACTCCATCCTTGCCATCGTCCTGCCGATGGTCATCGGCTGGCTGCCCCGCAAGTGGGAGGATATCGGCCTGTACAAATGGGTGCTGCCCATCACCTTCGGCGCCTTTGCCATGCTCACCATGGTCTTTTCCGGCCGCGTCAAGGAGCGCATCCCCCAGCCGCCGCTGGAAAAGAAGGTGCAGATCAACTTCTGGGACGGCATGTTCGGCGTGATGCGCAACAAATACAAGTGGATCCAGAACATCGTCTACCTGCTGGATTCGCTGGGCAACGGCATGCTGGCCTTCACCACCATCCTGTACCTGTATACTTTCCGCCTGTCGGGCCTGCTGTATTCGCTGATCGTGGCGCTGGTGTCCTTCGCGGGCACCCCGCCGGATTTCTTCACCCCCTTCTTTATGAAGCGGTTCAGCTACAAGCAGATCACCATCTTCTATCAGTTCTCCCGGGCGCTGGGCAACGGCCTCATCGTGCTGTCGCTCCTGGTCTTCCGCCATAACGTGGTGCTTTGCGGTACCATCTGCGTGGTGGTGCTGATCCTGATGGAGATGTGCAAGACCGTTCCCACCTCCGTTGGTCACGATATGGATATCCGTATCAACGACTATCAGATGTACCTGTCCGGCGAGCGGCTGGAGAGCTTCTCCGGCGTGTTCGGCTGGTTCACCGGCCCCATCACCTCCTTTGTGGGCCTCATCATCCCGCTGCTGCTGCTCAACCACGGGTTCAACTCCAACTGGGACGTGCTGTTCATCGATGATTCCCGCCTTTATATCATCATTATCCCGCTGCTGATCGACACGGTGGGCTACCTGCTGATGGCCATCCCGTACTTCTTCTGGGATTACGACGACGACAAGCAGAACAAGGTGATGGCGGTGCTGCGCCGCCGGGAGGAAGTCACCGCCGCGGCGCAGGCCGCCGAGGAAACGGAGGCGACCGTCAATGAGTAAGAAGGACCGCGCGGAAAAGAAAAACCGCAAGAACAACCTTGTCGACCAGTCCTTCTACGACGGTTACAAGGACGCGATTCCCGAGGATCAGATCTGGGACTTTCAGGTGGAGGGGCTGCAAAAGCCGTGGATCCGCAAGCCCATGCCCAACGCCCGGGCCAAAAAGATCGCCGTGGTGGTCATTCTGGTGATCGCCATCTCCATCTCCATCTTCTTCTCCTTCTGGATTTTGCACACCGATCCCTTCAAATACGGGGAGGCCGCGGACGGCGGCACCGAGCTGATCCGCTTTTCCAACCCCGGCGAGCTGCTGGAGCTGGACGTGGACTACGCCGTGACGGAGGTCCGCACCGAGGCCACTGTGACGCAGAACGAAAAAGGGGAGAGCGAGCGCCACACGTCGTACAGCCTCACCAAGGACGAGACGCGGCCCATCACCGCCCTGCACGAATACGCCTTCAACTGCGACGAGCGGATCCGGGTGGTCACCGTGGGTAAGACCGTGACCTCCATCGACAACAAGGCGTTCTATTCCTGCTACGCCCTGCGGGAGATCCGCGTGGACCCGGCCAACCCCAACTACTGCGACGTGGACGGCGTGCTGTTCAATAAGGACAAAACGGAGCTGATCTGCTACCCCATCGACCACGACGCCTACCTGCGGGAAAAATACGGCTACGAGGGGCAGTACTGGCCCAGCGACAACTGGAAGAACGACGAGGCGGTCGACAAATACAACGAGTATTACACCCACGAATATGAGGATCGGGTCAACACCTACGTGGTGCCGGAGACGGTCAGGGAGATCGGCCCGCTGGCCTTCAACTATTCGGAGCTGTTCCGGCTGTACCTGCCGGAGGGGCTGGAAAAGCTGGGGACTATGGCGATCTTCCGCAACTGGCACATCGAACGGGTGGATACCTATACCGGCCCGCTGGGCGCGGACGGCCTGCCCGCCCCGGAGAACATCAAGGCGTCGCTGCCGGATTCGCTGACCTATATCGGCTCCGACTGCTTCAACTCCGCCATTGAGATGGATTATATGTATATCCCCGCGAACGTCACCTACATCGGCCATCACGCCTTCTGGGGCGCGGTCCGCAACGAGGGCAAGGGCAAGCTGATCGGCCTGTACCAGCTGCACGCGGCGCTGGACGAAGCGGCCTTCAAAGCGCAGGTGGACGCCGGCGACCAGTGGACAGGGGAGTATGACAACGGCCTGTTCCCCAAAAAGGTGGGCGTGGTCTACGGCGAGGCGCGTTCCGGCTTGATGGAATGACATAAATTGGCGGTTTTTCAGGTTGACGCCCGCCAAACAGTCGTTCGCCGTGTTACGCGGTTGCTCATGATCTTGTTGTGCCGCGATATTTCTGATAATATAAAACCCGGCGCGGAAGCTCCATTTCGGAATCCCGTGCCGGATTGTTT
>CAMJYF010000329.1 GCA_946409885.1 uncultured Clostridia bacterium
CCCCGCCTTATGGCGCACCACCACACGGAACCGGGCGTACCGCCCGGTTCTTTTTTTCCGGGATGAACCTATAAAAACGGCAAATCCGCAAAAACCGGTTGAGTTTTTTGCCGGGGTGTGCTATAATCAGTTGTCAGAAAGAGGCGATCAATATGCTTTGTCAGAACTGTCAGCGCGCCGAAGCGACCACGCACCTCAAGCGGATCAGCAACGGCGAGTATACCGAAATCCATCTGTGCGCGGAGTGCGCCGCGGCGCTGGGGGTGACGGACGTGTTCCCCGGCTTCGGCTCCGCCTTCGGCGACCTGCTGGGCGCGGCGTTGTCCTCCACGGACCTGAAGCGGATGGGCAACCGGGTGCTGCGGTGCGAGACCTGCGGCTTTACCTTTGAGGATATCGCCCGGACCGGCCGACCCGGCTGCCCGGACTGCTACCGGGTGTTCGGCGAAAAGCTGAAGCCCCTGCTGCAGAAGCTCCATGGCAGAAGCGCCGTCCACGCGGGCAGGATCCCCAACGGCGCGGGCGAGGAAACGCTGCGGGAGCACCGGCTGAATCAGCTGAAGGAACAGCTGAACACCGCCATTGACGAACAGAATTTTGAAAAGGCCGCCCAGCTGCGGGACGAGATCCGCCGCCTGACGGCAGAGGGGGCGAAGGCATGAGCGCGACAAACGGCAACGGAAAAACCGCCCATCCGCAGGGCGATACCATCCTTTCTTCCCGGGTACGGCTGGCGCGCAACATCGACGGCGTCCCCTTCCCGGTGCGGCTGAACGTCAACCGCCGGGCGGCGGTGAACCGCAAGGTCTGCGAAGCCCTGCGGCAGGCGGGCAAAACCATGCGCGCCATCGACATGAGCCGCCTGTACCCCTACGAGGCGGTCTCGCTGGCGGAACGCCACCTCATCAGCCCGGAGTTCACCTCCGGCACCGAAGGACGGCTGCTGCTGCTCAGCGAGGACGAGCACGTGAGCATCATGCTCAACGAGGAGGACCACATCCGCATTCAGGCCATCGAGCCGGGCCTGGCGCCGGAGCAGGCGTGGCGCAACGCCTGCGCCTACGACGACGCGCTGGACGCGGGCATTCAGTATGCCTTTGACAACCGGCTGGGCTACCTGAACCAGAACCCCCGGGACCTGGGCACGGGGATGCGGGTTTCCGTGATGATGCACCTGCCCGCCCTTTCCAAAACCGGCGGCATGACGAAATTCGCCTCCATGATCGGAAAGCTGGGCATGAACGTGCGGGGCTCCTACGGGGACGCGGCCTCCGTAAAGGGGGATATCTTCCGTATCGGCAACCAGGTGAGCATGGGCATCACCGAGGAGGAGGCCATCGCCAACCTGAAGTCGCTGGCCATGCAGCTGGCCACCCGGGAGCACGCCGCCGCGGCGGAGCTGGTAAAGGACATCGGCGTGCGGGACAGGATCACCCGGGCGGAGGGCGTGCTGAAGACCGCCATGCTGCTGACCGCCGACGAGATGATGGAGATGCTCTCCTGGGTGCGGCTGGGGGCGCTGTACGGGCTGAACGACGCCGACCCGGATGAAATCAGCGAGATGTTCACCTCCCTGCAGCCCGCCTCCGTGAACGTGATGGCCGGGGCCAAGCTGACCGCCGCCCAGCGGGACGAACTGCGGGCGCAGCTCGTCAGGAAAAAACTGTCGCCGGAAAGCTGACAGACTGAATGAAACCAAACAGAATGCCATATAATAAAACAGCAACGGGAAATCCGGGGCTGTTTTGTTTTATCCATAATAATTGGCAGTTTGTCGAGGTAACCCTGTAGGGGCGGGCACTGACCGCCCGTGATCGTAACCATCTTAATCGCTTTTAATTTGAGGGCGTTTATCGGGCGGTCAGTGCCCGCCCCTACAGCGCGACAAATCCCTCTTTTACCACCTAACAACAGGGAGCATCTTCACATGTACAAATTCACCGGTTTTTCCGAAAAGGCCAATCTCGCGCTGAACAACGCGGTCAACTGCGCGGAGGACATGGGCCACACCTACGTGGGCAGCGAGCATATTCTGGCCGGGCTGCTGAAGGACCCCACCAGCGTGGCGGGGATCGTCCTCCAGTCCCGCCGGGTCACCTACAACAGCTATTACGATAAGATCCGCGGCGCCGTGGGCGTGGGCGTGCCCACCGAGCTGACCGTGGAGGACATCACCCCCCGCTGCCGCAGGATCATCGAAAACGCCTCCGGCTACGCGGGGCCCTCCGGCGGCGGCGTGACCGGCACGGAGCACCTGCTGATGGCGGTGCTGCGGGACGGCAAATGCCTGGGCAACCGCCTGCTGACGCAGATGGGCGTGACCCCCGCGGACCTGTGCGCGGAGATCACCAAAAACACCGGCGCGGAACCGGCGGCCCACGGCGCGCGGGCCAGGGAGGCCGCCGCGCCGCGCAAAAGCGGCAACCCCACCCTGGCCAAATACAGCCGCAGCCTGACCGAGGAAGCAAGGGCGGGGCGGATCGACCCGGTGGCGGGGCGGCAGAAGGAGATCGACCGGGTGATCCGGATCCTCTGCCGCCGCACCAAAAACAACCCCTGCCTGATCGGCGAGCCCGGCGTGGGCAAAACCGCCGTGGTGGAGGGGCTGGCGCTGAAGATCGCCTCCGGCGAGGTGCCGGACCTGCTGAAAAACGCCGATCTCCGCTCCCTGGAGCTGACCGGCATGGTGGCGGGGGCCAAGTACCGGGGCGACTTTGAGGAGCGCATCCGCAGCGCCGTCAACGAGGCGGCCGCCGCCGGGAACGTCATCCTGTTCATCGACGAGCTCCACAACCTGATCGGCGCGGGCTCCGCCGAGGGCGCGGTGGACGCCGCCAACATCCTCAAGCCCATGCTGGCCCGGGGCGGCGTGAAGCTGATCGGCGCCACCACCATAGAGGAATACCGCCGCAACATCGAAAAGGACTCCGCGCTGGAGCGGCGCTTTCAGACCGTCACCGTTGACGAGCCCACCAGGGAGGAGACGCTGACGATCCTGCGGGAGCTGCGTCCCCGGTATGAGGCCCACCACGGGGTGACCATCACAGACGAAGCGCTGGAGGCCGCCGTATCCCTTTCCGTGCGGTATATCACCGACCGCTTTCTGCCCGACAAGGCCATCGACCTGGTGGATGAGGCCGCCGCGGGGGTACACCTGCAAAGGGACCGGTTCCCGCCGGAGATCCGGGAACTGGAGAACGACTGCGCACGGCTGAACCGGGAAAAGGCGGAGGCGGTCAACGCCCAGGACTTTGAAAAGGCGG
>CAMJYF010000330.1 GCA_946409885.1 uncultured Clostridia bacterium
CTGGCGCTGACGCTGTCTTCGGCGGCGTACGCGGCGCCGCTGGCGGACGGCACCGCCGCCCTGAACCGGCAATTTAAAAACGGCAAATACGGCGATTACGATTACGTTTACTTTTCCCCTGTCAAAGACGGGGTTGACGAGACGAAATACCCCCTGATGGTGTGGCTGCACGGCCGCAACTCCGGCGGCTACGCCAGGGCGCAGCTGGAACGGTATGAGTTTTCCAACTGGGCCAGCGACGAATATCAGGCGCGGTTTGAAAACGCGGGCGGCTGCTTCTTGCTGGCGCCCCGGGCCGCGGTGGGCGATAAAAACGAGTGGGACAACTCCAACCGGGCCGACCTGAAGGCCATCATTGACGAATTCATCGCCCAGAACAGCGCCAACGTGGACGTTTCCCGCGTGTACATCGCCGGGTATTCCACCGGCGGCAGCATGGTGTGGAATATGCTCACCGCCTACCCGGGCTTTTTCGCGGCGGGGCTGCCGCTGGCGGCCATCACCCAGCCCACGGTCAGCGGTCTGAACAAGCTGACGGATACCTCCGTGTGGATCTTCACCAGCGACAACGACCCCTACATCATCAACGAGACGGACGACGTAAAGCCCAACTTTGACTACCTGTGCGGCATTTCCAACCGGCCGGAGGGGCTGCGGATGACCTCCTTCAGCCAGGCGGTGTTCGCGGACGGCACCAAGAAGATGGACGGCAACAAACCGGCGGACGACGCCGAGCACTACATCTGGGAGAGCGTCACCTACGATATGTTCATGGCGGACGGCGTTACCCCCTACCGGTACGCCACCACCGTCAACGACCAGGGTGAGAAGATCACCTTCACCCCCGGCTGCGCGCTGATCGAGTGGCTGTCCCGCCAGACCAACGGGACCGGCGGCGCGGCAAAGACCGATCTGCTGACCCGCCTGCGCCTGTTCTTCCAGCGGCTGCTGAAGCTGATCCGGGAGATGTACAGCTTTTTGCTGGGGTAACGGCCCCGGGAACGCACTCCGTTTTTCTGACCATCGCCCGGAAGGAGACCCATCAAAATGCGAGTATATGATATAAAGGGGGAGGAACTCGCCCTCCTTTACACCAACGACGCCACGGCGGCGGAACCGGCGGCGAAGCGCTACCTCGACGCGCTGACCGTCGGCAAGGAACCGCCGGAAAAAACGGGTCTGATCTTCGATATCATCCGGTAGGCGCAGCGTACCGGGAAAACAAAGGACGGCTTCGGGCTTTGACCTGAAACCGTCTTTTTTAGGGTCATCACGGATTTTTGTGGGATAACGGCAAACAGGGATTTGTCGATTTGTTCCCGGCTGTGCGAAAACCTACCCCATCCGGTAGCGCGGCTGCCCACAGCCGCCCCGCCGCAGGCGGTTCTTGGCATAAACAACATTTCATAATAAACAAAACAAGCAAATCGCACGTTCTTAATGCAACTTTCGTTACGAACCGGCTAACGCCGGGGCGGCTGTGGGCAGCCGCGCTACCGCAATGGGCAAGGTTCGTTCATAAAACCAAACATCTCGACAAATTGGCAATTTGTCGATTTGATTGAAATCCCACAAAAATCCGTGAAGAGTCTTTTTTTTATATGCTGCCATCGGGCGCGTATCACACGGGGCGCAGGAGGACGCGGCGCTGGGTGATCTCATACGGCGTGCGGCCGTTGACCGCGTCGCGGCAGGTGTCCAGCGTCTGCTGCATTTTTTCCGCCATTCTTTTGATTTTTTCAACGATGACAGGGTCACTGTCGTCAATCAGCAGGGTGAACGCATCCCTGTCAATCAGCAGATCCCGCACCGCCCGGTGCCTTTTGTGTTCAAAGAGCTGGCGGTCGTCTGTGATCGCCTCCAGGTCGTACAACAGCTTTGAGTTGCGGGCGGCGGTCACGTCTATTTCATCCGCCAGCCGGAGCAGCGCGGCCAGATACGGCAGGCAGAGGGTATCGCCGTCGGGGGTAGGCAGCCGGATGGGATAGATGCTTTCATCCTTCAGATCCGTTTTCCGGTGCCCTCTGGAGATCTGCATAACGGCGTCAAGATGGGCTTTGCTGGGGAACTCGAACAGATCCGCGTATTTGCGGACGAACAGGCCGGAGTACTCGTTATGGAAATCGCGGATCTGTTCGGCCGGCGACGCGTTGGGGTGCTTTTCAAAATAATCCCCGAAATCGATCTCGCGGGAAAAGGCCTCAAAGTCCTTTCGCGTGATCCCCATGCCCGTATCGTGAAAATAACAGCCTGAAAGCAGCACGTAGATCTCGTTTTTATTGAGCCGGTTGAGCTGTTCGCCGATAAGGGTGTTGCAGAACTGGATCACGGTGAGCGAGTGCAGCTCGGAATGATCCGTATATTCCGGGAACAAAAGCTTGTAATTCGACAGGATCTTCTGCAGCACAAAGACGCAGTCGGTAAACCGCTTGTGCAGATCGCGGTCAAGTTCATGAAGACGGAATTCGAGCGCAAAGCTGTTGGAATCGTCCGCCATTTTTCCATCCCCTCTCCTCGTTTGATCATAACTATATCACAAAAGGATCGGAATGTAAATATCAAAAACAAAACGGAACGGAAAAGACGGAGGGTTCTTCACTCTTTTCATCGCCGGCTGAGCAACGGAAGAAACAGACAAGCGTTACCGTAACGAGGAGCTATTGCCTTTCCACCATCTGGGTTTGTCGGTCTTTTCGGCAAACAGATGGGGCATGATTTGACACAAAAAGCCCGGCGCCGCGAATCGTTCTGGTACGCGACGCCGGGCTGGCCGTTTGATCCGACAGAGGACATGGTGACCGCCCCCTGTCCTGCAGAAAAATCCCCGGCCATTTCGCTGAAACGGTCGGGGATCGTTGATATGAATTGCAATGGATCGCGTGTTACAGCGCCTGTTTGCCGCATTCCACGCTCTTTTGCAGAGCGGCGTGGTTCAGCATCTCCGCCTTTTTGGAGGCGAATTTTGTATCCGGCTTTGGAAGGACGGAGGACAGTTCCTTGTCCTGACTGATAAAGACAATGGGACCATCCCCTGTCATTCCCTTACCAAGAGGAACAATAAGTGTCGTAGTGCGGTAATTTTGAGGAAATACAAGCATCCATAAGCTTTGCACATTGATAACAATACTCAATTTTACCAAGCACTTTATCTGAATCATCACCAATTATCAGTTTTCCGATCAATGAGCCGAGTCCCGGAGAGTTAATAAATTTATAGTACGAATTCT
>CAMJYF010000331.1 GCA_946409885.1 uncultured Clostridia bacterium
ACGACTCACGACTTACGACTGTTTAGCGAGCAACAGCTCGCTAAACTACAATTTGAAGAAGGACATATCATCATGGCAAATTTAGTAAGATGCATTACGGACGACGGCTGTGTGGTGGCGTTGGCCATCGACAGCACGGATATCGTGGAGACCGCGCGGCAGTATAATCAGTCCTCCAAGGTCTGCACAGCGGCGCTGGGGCGGCTGCTGACCGCCTCCTCCATGATGGGCAAAATGCTGAAGGGAGAGGATGATTCCGTCACCCTGCGCATCAACGGCAAGGGCCCCGCCGGGTCGGTGATCGCCGTTTCCGATTCGGCAGGCAACTGCCGGGGCTACATCATGGATCCCCATGTGGAGCTGCCCCTGAACGCCAAGGGCAAGCTGGACGTGGGCGGCGCCGTGGGAACGGACGGCTTTTTGTCCGTCATCAAGGACCTGGGCTACAAGGAGCCCATGGTGGGCCAGGTGCCCATCGTCTCCGGCGAGATCGCGGAGGATATCACCTCCTACTACGCGGTCAGCGAGCAGATCCCCACCGTGTGCGCCCTGGGCGTGCTGGTCAACCCCGATCTTTCCGTGGCCGCGGCGGGCGGGTTCCTGATCCAGCTGCTGCCCACGGCGGATGATTCGATCATCGACCGGGTGGAAAACGGCCTGAAGGGGCTGCCCGCGGTGACGACTATGCTGGCCGACGGCCTGACGCCGATGGAGATCTGCAAAAAGGCCCTGCCGGATTTTCAGGTGGAGCTGCTGGACGAACACGTCTGCGCCTACCGCTGCAACTGCTCCCGGGAGCGGGTGGAACGGGCGCTGATCTCCGCCGGGACCGACGCGCTGGAGGAGATGGCCCAGGACGCGGTGACGGAGGTCAAATGCAATTTCTGTCCCTCGGTCTACCGGTTCACTTCGGAAGAGATCCGGTCGCTGCTGCAAAGCGCGCGGCAGTAAAAATACGCGAACCTATTATTTTTCGGACGGTACTTTCATATGGATAAACGATTGGAAAAAATACTGCCGCTGGTACAAAAGCCCGCCCGGTACACCGGCGGCGAGCTGAACAGCGTCATCAAGGATAAAAACGAAGTGGATATCCGCTACGCCTTCTGCTTTCCGGATTCCTACGAGATTGGCATGTCCCACCTGGGCATCAAGATCCTGTACGCGCTGGTCAACGCCCGGGAGGACGCCTGGTGCGAGCGGGTGTTTACCCCCTGGACGGATATGGAGCAGCAGATGCGCGCCAACGATATCCCGCTGTACGCGCTGGAAAGCGGCGACCCCATCCGGGAGTTCGATATCATCGGCTTTACGCTGCAATACGAGCTTTGCTATACCAACGTGCTGAATATGCTGGATCTGGCGGGGCTGCCCGTCCGTTCCGCGGACAGAAAATCCCTGTCGCCCCTGGTCATCGGCGGCGGCCCCTGTACCTGCAACCCGGAGCCGGTGGCGGCGTTCTTCGACCTGTTCTGCCTGGGCGACGGGGAGGAGGTCACGAACGAGCTGCTGGACCTGTACAAGGCGCACAAGAAAAAGGGCTCGGATAAGCAGACCTTTCTGCGGGAGGCGGCAAAGCTGCCCGGCGTCTACGTGCCCGCCTTTTATGACGTCAGCTACAACGGCGACGGCACCGTGGAAGCCATCGTCCCCCGGGAGACCGCGCCGGAAAAGGTGGTCAAACGGGTGGTGCGGGATCTGGACAACGTCTTTTACCCCGATACCTTCGTGGTGCCCTTCATCGACGTGGTGTTCGACCGGGTGACCCATGAGATCTTCCGGGGCTGCATCCGGGGCTGCCGGTTCTGCCAGGCCTGCTTCCTCTCCCGGCCCATCCGGGAGAAAAAACCGGAGACCATCAACGAGCAGTGCAGGGCGCTGTGCCGGAACACCGGCTACGACGAGATCTCCCTTTGCTCCCTCTCCAGCAGCGACTACTCCCATATCGAGGAGCTGCTGTCCCGGTTGCTGGACTGGACCCCGGGGGAGAAGGTCAATATCGCCCTGCCCTCGCTGCGGGTGGATAACTTTTCCGACGAGCTGCTGAAAAAGCTGACCGGCGTGCGCAAATCCGGCCTGACCTTCGCGCCGGAGGCGGGCACCCAGCGGATGCGGGACGTGATCAACAAGAACGTGACGGAGGAGGAGATCATGGAGACCTCCCGCATCGCCTTCGCGGGGGGCTACACCGCCGTCAAGCTGTATTTTATGCTGGGGCTGCCCACCGAAACGCCGGAGGACGTGGAGGGCATCGCCGCGCTGGCCAAAAAAGTGGTGGATACGTTTTATCATCTGCCGGAAAAGCCCAAGGGCAAGGGCGTGACGGTCAGCGTCAGCGCCTCCAACTTTGTGCCCAAGCCCTTTACCCCCTTCCAGTGGGAGCCGCAGGCCACCCCGGAGGAGCTGAAGGAGAAGCAGGCGCTGCTGTTGCACAGCTGCCCCTCAAAAAAAATCAATATCAGCTTTCACGATATCCAGACCAGCTTTCTGGAGGGCGTGTTCGCCCGGGGCGACCGAAGGCTTTCCGACGTGATCGAGACGGCCTGGAAAAACGGCTGCGTCTTTGACAGCTGGAACGACCACTTTGCCTACGACAACTGGATGGAGAGCTTCGCTTCCTGCGGGCTGGACCCCGCCTTTTACGCCAACCGCCGCCGGGATTACGGCGAAACGCTGCCCTGGGACCACCTGGATTTCGGCGTGTCCAGAGGCTATCTGGAGCGGGAGAACGAAAAGGCGAAGCGGGCCGAGACCACGGCCAACTGCAAGATCCAGTGCGCGGGCTGCGGGGCCAGCAAGCTGAACGGAGGGCACTGCGATGTATGACGTGAGGATCCGGATCTCCAAGCGGGGCAGGATCAAATTTGTGTCCCATCTGGATATGTTCCGCACCATGACAAGGGCGGTGCGCCGCGCGGGCATCCCCCTGTGGTATACGGAGGGGTTCAACCCCCACCCGTATCTTTCCTATCTGCTGGCGCTGCCGCTGGGGGTGGAGGGCGTTTCGGAGCCCATCGATATCCGGCTGGTGGAACCCATGACCATGGAAGAGCTGAAAAACCGCCTGAACGCCGTCATGCCGGAGGGCCTGCGGGTGGAAAGCGCCGCGCCGCCCTTCCACAAGCCCGCCGAGATCGCCTTCGCCCGGTACGAGGTGACGCTGGACCGGGAGGATATCGCCCCGGAGGAGCTGCGGGAGGCGCTGGAATGCGGCGGGCTGA
>CAMJYF010000332.1 GCA_946409885.1 uncultured Clostridia bacterium
GGCGCTGATCCTCTCCCGCGAGACGGACGCCTTTATCGATTCCCGCCTGCGCTATCTGCATATGAGTGAAGAGGAACTGCGGGCGGAAAAGGCCCGCAAGGAGGTGCAGAACGCCCAGGGCGGCTTTTTCGCCGCGCTGAAATTCGCCATGAGCCACAAGCAGCTGCGGTGGCTGTACATCCTGATGGCGTTCCACAACCTGGGTTTTATCATCACCATGAATTATCAGCTGATGCTTTCCTACGGCTACGCCCAGCGCCTTGTGGCCGACGGTACCGCCGCCAATCTGGACGCGGCGCTGGAAGCGGTCAGCACCGGCGCCGTCACCCAGGCGCTGTTCCTCTACCCCATCGGCAGCGCCCTGTTTCAGCTGATGGTCGGCTTTATCTCCGACAAGCTGGGCAGAAAACCGGCCGCGGCCCTCATGTCCGCCGTAACGCTGACCACGCTGCTGCTGTTCACCTTCGGGGCCCGGCTGGCGTGGAACCCCTATCTGGTGGGGTTCCTCACCGGCGCCTGCGTTGGCAGCTTCTGGTCCGTGGGGGATATCAATATCATGATGATGTCGGAATCCTCCCCCACCAACCTGCGTTCCTCCGTTTCCTCCTCCGCCTATGTCATCCAGGCCATCGGCACCGTGATAGGGATGGGGATTTTGCTGCCCACGCTGAACGCCCTGGGCAACGCCGTGGTTTCCACCGTGGCGCTGAGCATCTCCGTCCCCGGCATTCTGGTGGGGCTGGTTCTGGTGCTGTTGAAGACCCACGAGACCAAGGGAACCGACCTGGATACCGTCACGGGGAATGAATGGGATTAAGAGACCGTATCACAGCACTTCCGACAGGTTTTTCACGCCGTTGGCGCGCAGCTCGTTGCGCCAGCAGGTCCAGCAGAGGCTTTCGTATTTGTCGTTGCCGCCGATCTCCACCTGCGGCCCCTGTACGGTCACCCTGCCGTCCGCTCCGATACGGGCGTTCACCACGGTCTTGCGGCCGCAGCGGCACACGGAGCTGATTTCGTCGATATCGTCGGCCAGCTGAAACAGCGCCCGGCTGCCCGGGAACAGCTGGCAACGGAAATCCGTCCGCAGCCCGTAGCAGATCACCAGCACGTCATAATCCGAGGCGATCTCCCGGAACTGCCAGATCTGCTCCTCCGTAAAAAACTGCGCCTCGTCGGCAATGATGACCTCGTAATGCTCGCCGTCCATGCGCTGCACCTCAAACAGCTCCTTCACATTCATGCCCGGCGTGATCACAAAGGCGTTGGCCTGCAGACCGATGCGGGAACGGAGGATATCCGCCCCGTCGCGGGTATCGGCGGAGGATTTCACCAGCCACACCCGGGTGCCCTTCGCCTCATAATTATAGCGCGTCATCAGCGCCTGCGCGGTTTTGCTGGACCCCATGGATCCGTATTTGAATATCAGTTTTCCCATTCCTGTTTCATCCGCTTTCATTTTATTCGCTTCAGTATAACACACGCCGCAAAAAAAATCAATTTTTTTCTTGACTTGCCTTTGGCCGGATGGTATAATGTTAAAAACTTTAAGCGATACAGAGAGATCGGCAAGAAAGAATCAACGGAAACGTCATCTTCAGGACGGTTATTTTGCCTTGCCATGCTCTGGCGGGGCTTTTTTTCTCAGGAGGACACAACCATGGCGGAACGGACGGCAAACCTGACGGTTTTTCAATCGGAAGCACTTCCCTTTTTCTCCCCCACGGTTGACGCGTCCCTGTTCCCCGCCAACGGTGAATATACTGTTTTCCCCGGTTTTTGCGACGTGCACGTGCATCTTCGCGAGCCGGGTTTTTCTTATAAAGAGACGATCCGCACCGGCACCATGGCGGCGGCCCGCGGTGGCTATACGGACGTGTGCGCCATGCCCAACCTCAACCCCGTGCCGGACAGCCCGGAGCACCTGCGACAGCAGCTGGACATCATCGAACGGGACGCGGCGGTCCGCGTGTACCCCTACGGGGCCATCACCGTGGCGGAAAAGGGCGAGCGGCTGGCGGACCTGTCCGGGATGGCGGAAAACGTGATCGCCTTTTCCGACGACGGTCGGGGCGTGCAGAGCGAAGACATGATGCGCGAAGCCATGCTGCAGGCGAAATCCCTTTATAAAATCATCGCCGCCCACTGCGAGGACAATTCCCTGCTGCGCGGCGGCTATATCCACGACGGCGTCTACGCCAAAGCCCACGGACATAAGGGCATCTGTTCCGAAAGCGAATGGAAACCCATTGAGCGGGATATCCGCCTGGCCCAAGAGACCGGCTGCGCCTATCACGTGTGCCACATCAGCACCAAGGAGAGCGTGGCGCTGATCCGAAAAGCCAAGCGCGAGGGCGTGGATATCACCTGCGAGACCGGCCCCCACTACCTGCTGCTGGACGAGAACGACTTACAGGAGGACGGCCGCTTCAAGATGAACCCGCCCCTGCGGAGCAAGGAGGACCGGGAGGCGCTGCTGGAAGGGATCGCGGATGGCACCATCGACATGATCGCCACCGACCACGCCCCCCACAGCGCGGAGGAAAAGGCCAAAGGGCTGGAAAAGAGCGCCTTTGGCATCGTGGGGCTGGAGACGGCCTTCCCGGCGCTGTACACGAAGCTGGTGAAAACCGGCGTGATCACCCTTGAAAAGCTGATCGAGCTGATGGCAGTCAATCCCCGCCGCCGGTTCGGCATCCCGCTGGGCAGGGCCTACACCATGTGGAACCTGAACGAGACCGTCACCGTGGACCCGCAGGATTTCCTTTCCATGGGCAAAGCCACGCCGTTTGCGGGAGAGACGTTTTTCGGAAAGTGTTATCTGACGCACTTGGGGAATAAGAGCGTTCGTTTTTTTTGAGTGAATTTAGCAAACAATCCATTTGATATTTGAGGTGAAAGAAAATGAGTAAAAGGACAGACGTCAAAAAAGTATTGATCATCGGCTCGGGGCCCATCGTCATCGGGCAGGCGGCGGAGTTCGACTACGCCGGCACCCAGGCCTGCCTGGCGCTGAAGGAGGAGGGGTATGAGGTCATCCTTTGCAACTCCAACCCGGCCACCATCATGACGGATACCTCCATCGCGGACAAGGTCTACATGGAGCCCCTGACGCTGGAATATATCGCGAAGATCCTGCGGTATGAGCGGCCGGATGCCATTGTTCCCGGTATCGGCGGACAGACCGGCCTGAACCTGGCGGTACAGCTGGAGCGCAAAG
>CAMJYF010000333.1 GCA_946409885.1 uncultured Clostridia bacterium
GAAAACAGTGCCGTCCATGATGGAACGGATGGTGCCGTTCGGGCTCTTCCACATCTTCTTCAGATGATACTCTTCCACGCGAGCAGCGTTGGGAGTGATGGTCGCGCACTTGACGCCTACGCCGTACTTCTTGCAGGCTTCTGCAGCATCGATGGTAACCTGATCATCGGTCTGATCTCTGTATTCCAGGCCAAGGTCATAGTACTCGGTCTTCAGATCGATAAACGGGATCAGCAGCTCATCCTTGATGTACTGCCACAGGATTCTGGTCATCTCATCGCCGTCCATCTCAACCAGCGGAGTCGTCATTTGAATCTTGCTCATTGGAAATTTCCTCCTTAATAGGGCGTGCACAGGCCCTTGATTGCTTCGATTATAGAAAAGGGGGTATGTAAAGTCAACAATATAAAGAAAGGGAAAGCAAAGGAACGCTTAAATAAATTTAAATCCCAGAGTGCCGTTCCTATTTTTTGACGCCCAGCTTTCCGCCAGGTGGGTTGCCTCACTTGGTGCTCTGCCATCCACTCGAAGGAGGCCCGGCATCACACCAAAAATGTTGGTGTCCCGTAAGTCATCATGTAGGTTCAAAGATATAGGTTATCGCACACCCCAGGATCCAAATGACCTTATTAAGTTGTTTTTAGTATAGCGTATCATACGCGCGCTTGCAAGGGGAAAACCTTGGTTTTGCGCGGTTTTTTTCCGCTGCCGCGGCATGCCGCTTCAGTTTTCAAAAAAGATATCGATCCCGGCCGCCAGGGCTTCCGCCGCCTCGTAGCAGGCGTCGTCGTCATGCGCGGAACTCTGGTTGCCCATCTCGATATCCACGGAGGGCACCGTGCTGTAGGAGGTCTGCGTCAGGTCCATGTCCATGCTGCCGTCGTCCCACACCTTATAGCCGGTATCCCTGCAGCCCGCAATCAGCGCGCGGCCGAGCTCCTCGTGTTCCTGCCAGTGATCCGACACCGGATACATGGACTTGAGCGCTCCCGGGACCGACATGAAATACGCGCCCTTGTCATATCCCAGACCGTCGCTGTCGTAGTGGATGGCGATGTGGCAGTCCGCCGTATGGTTGCAGATGACCGTGCGGGCCACGTTGTCGAGCTGCACGTCCTTGCCGTCGCGGACCATCAGCACGTCGTAACCCTTTGCCAGCAGCATGTCGCGCAGGTACTGCGCAACCTTCAGCGTGACGCGGGACTCCGGCGTTCCGTCGTCAAAGTCCATGCCGGAGCTTACGGCGATCGCCTTGATCGCGCCTTCCTCCGTGGTGCCGCCCGTCACCTTGGGCGTGTGGTCCGGATGGCAGTAGGTCTTGACGGAACTGCCGCCCTCCGTGCCGTGGCCGGCGTTGACGCCCACCACGATATCCTTCCGGTTCTCCTGCGCATAGTACAGCACCGCGTGTCCGCTGTTGATCGCGGACTCCTCCGCGTACTGCCAGTCAGGATCCAGGTAGACCTCCTCAGACGCCGCCCGCGGGCCGTCCTCTCCCGCCGTCGTCTCCTCCGGCGTGGTGGATTCCGGCGTGGTGGGTTCTTCGGTGGTGGGTTCCGGCGTCGTGGGCGCCTCGGTGGTCGGCTCCGGCGTCGTAGGCGCCTCGGTGGTCGGCTCCGGCGTCGTGGGTGCCTCGGTGGTCGGCTCCGGCGTCGTCGGCGCCTCGGAAGCGGAACCGCCGGTGGGATCCAGCACAGGCAGGCCGCCCGTCGCCCCGGTCACGTCCTCCGCGGTCTTTTCCGTGTCCCCGCCGGACTCCGACGCCGACGTGAGCAGCACGTCCCCGGAGGGCACCTGCGCGGCGTCTTCCGTATTCCGGTCCGCCAAACATCCTGTCAAAACAAGTGCAAGGGCCAGCAGCAGAGCCGCCGTTCCTCTTTTATTCATATGCTTCTCCTTAAAAAACGTTTTTTTGTTCCGTTAGTGCGGCAGTTCGCCCTCTCCGTCGCCTACCAGTTCGCGGTCCGCCAGCTTTAAGGCCGCCGCGATCACCGCGTCCATGTCGTAGTACTTATACTCGCCCAGCCGGCCGCCGAAGATCACCTTGTCCTCCTTCTCAGCCAGCGCGCGGTACTGCCGGTACAGCGCGGTGTTCTTTTCGTCGTTAACCGGGTAATAGGGCTCGTCGCCGGGCTTCCACTCGGTGCTGTACTCTCTGCTGATCACGGTCTTGGGCAGGTCGTTCCCCTGCGCGTCCTTGCCGAACGTGAACCACTTGTGCTCGATGATGCGCGTGAACGGCGTCTCCGCATCCGTGTAGTTGACGGCGGCGTTGCCCTGGAAGTTGGGCGTGTCCAGCAGTTCCAGCTCAAACCGCACGGAGCGGTACGCCAGATGTCCCAGACGGTGGTTGTAGTACTCGTCGATGGCGCCGGTAAAGATCACCTTTTCCGCCATCGCGTCGTAGACGCTTTTCTCCGACAGATAGTCCGCGCCAAGCCGCACCTCGGCGCCCTCCAGCATGCGCCGCACCATCTCCGTATAGCCCTCCTTGGGGATGCCCTGGTACAGCGCGTTGAAATAGTTGTTGTCAAAGGTGAAGCGCACGGGCAGCCGTCTTATGATAAAGGCCGGCAGGTCTTCGCATCTGCGTCCCCACTGTTTTTCCGTATAACCCTTTACCAGTTTTTCGAAGATGTCCCGGCCCACCAGCTTGATGGCCTGTTCCTCCAGGTTGCGCGGCTCCCCGGGGATCTCGGCGCGCTGCCGTTCGATGATCTCCTGGGCCTCCGCCGGGGTGTTGACGCCCCACATTTTGTTGAACGTGTACATATTGAAGGGCAGCGAATACAGCTCGCCCTTATAGTTTGCCACCGGTGCGTTGGTGAAGCGGTTAAAGTCCGCGAACCGGTTGACGTAGTCCCACACGGTCCGGTCGTTGGTATGGAAGATATGGGCCCCGTATACGTGCACGTCTATGCCCTCTATCTTTTTGGTATAGACGTTGCCGCCCACCTGCGAGCGGCGGTCGATCACCAGCACCTTTTTGCCGGCTTCCACGGCCCGCTGCGCAAAGGCCGCGCCGTACAGGCCCGCTCCGACGATCAGATAGTCGTACATATGCTTACCCCCTTTTCTGATATAAATGGTACTACGAAACAGAGACTGCCGCAAGCCCCGCGGGCGTTCTTCGATAGTCGCCAGCCGTTTCGTATCTCTGCAGCGGTTTCACCCGTAAACTGTTCAGACGCGGGACAGCCTGCGGCCGCTCA
>CAMJYF010000334.1 GCA_946409885.1 uncultured Clostridia bacterium
GTTTCTTCCGGTTTTGGTTCTTCCGTCTGCTTTTTGTACTGCTGATCGATCATTTCGCCGAAGGGCCGCACGGCGTTGCGCAGGATGTTCTCCACGCTGTAGATCTCCTCCATACTGCCGAAGGGGTGCATATAGACGTCGAACTCATAGGGGTTTGCCCCGGCGATATGGTTCATCCTGGCCCGCGCGTTCAGGGTCCTGCACAGATCGGAATTGTAGATGACGTAGCTGATGATCGTTTTCTGTTCCCGGGCGTGATCCAGATGATAGGCCCCGACCGCCTGCCGCAGCTTGTCCGCGATCAGGAAATTGTCCTCGTCGGACCCGGCGGCGACGATAAAGTAATCCGTATCCCGCAGGCGGAACCCGTCGTCCCCGATCTTTTTCTCCAGCAGGCGGTTGATATCGCAGCGCATCACGTCCCCGTGATGGTACCGGAAATGGAAATACCGGGGCTGCGGCGCCGGATACCAATTCTCTGGCCCGTCGCCGATCCGCGCGTCCAGGATCGGATCCCCCGCCCGGGCGCTGGCCATGATATCCGGATTGATATTGTTGATGCGGGAAATGAACTTCTGCTCGGATTCCTTCATGGAGACGATATTGATGTTCAGCTCCACGCCGGCTATCTGACCGAACCACAGGGCGTTAAGGAACATCTCCGTGCCGATGACGCCGCTGCCGATGATCGTCAGATTCAGCTGACGGTCACCTTCCGGCTTGCCGTACAGCCCCTCGAACAGGGGCAACTCATAAAACAGCTTTTGCGCCATATTCCGGATGCCGTTGATGGGAACGACATCCGGCTCGATCTTTTCGCCCTTCGCCTCATATTGCGCGCTGAGCCGGTTGTGGATGTACAGGACCTCGTCCTCAACATAGCTCATTTTTTTATCCGTGCCGAACACGCTGATGACCGTATTCCGGAGCCTCTTCTGCACGTCCTCGGCCAGCAGCCGGGACAGGGTCTGCAGGTTTTCGTTTTCATTCCCGTCCGACAGAAAGATGTGCGTCCTGTTTTTCTCCGACGTTATCAGCGAGATGTGCAGCAGGTCGTCCTTCAGGCAGATGGCGCCCAGCGCTTTGGCGCTCAGCAGCAGCTCGGTGCTTTCCTCTTCCTCTTTGTCGGAATAGGCGTCCGTGAAGATGAGCTGCACGTGCTTTTCCTGCGGGTCGGTCACAATGCTTTTCGCCAGCGCCAGCGACTGCTCGTTCAGGGCGGTAAAGTAATACCGCTTTTTATACCGCAGGGCCCGGGACAGGAAATAATGCAGCTGCGGGAATACGCCGGCCAACACTTCAAACAGGAAAGCGCCTCCCGCAACGGGCGCGATGATATTCTGCGCGGAGAAATAAATCATGCAGCCTTTGTGCCAGAGCCTGAGGTGGTCTGTCATCAGCAGGCCGTTCTGCAGATAGGCGGTATACTCCTCATCCATGCTGAAGGTCTGCAGCGCGTGCAGGAAGCTGTTGGGGATCTGACGGAAGACGCCCATCTGATCGATCACATTCATCGGATCCGGATAGGCGCAGCACCAGTTGCCGACGGCGTAGCGCAGCGAAAAAACGGAAGCGAACAGCAGCAGCAGCGACCACACCAGCCACTTTCTTCTGGCGTCGCGGGGAACGGAAAAGTTTTTCTTCCGTTTCAGGCGGGCAGGCGTGGTATACCACACCAGAAGAAACACTGCCGCCGCAAAGAACAGCGCGACCGAAATAAAAAAAGGAAACTGAAACCACTGTGGATAATTTTTGGGATCCATTGCCGATTCCTCTCCTGCGTTTCCTGCGGGGAACGCACTTTTATTTTACTTCAGCGCTCTTGCCCTGTGGACAAGAGGGCGGTATTGATTTTCGGGGATTATCATATCATAAAACACGGCAGCCGTTTCAGGATAGCCGACGGGACGCGCCGTCAAAGAAAGGCGAAGAGCCAAACAACGGGGGATGTTGTATGCCCCCCGCGCCAGGTCACGGCTGGATGGGTACGGGCGCGGCGCTGCTCCACAGGGCGCCCACCGCCTCTATAAAGGCGTCTTTATCCAGATCGGCGGGCTCCAGCAGGGTGATCCCCATATCCCTGGCGCGCTGTCTGAAATAGGCGGCGCGCGTACTGGATTTCAGCATGGTGGTCACCAGCACCTTTTTGGCGTACTTCCCTCCGAAGCGGTTCGCCACGGTCTCCAGCTTATACAGCTCGTCGATCTCCCGTTCCTTGATGCTGCCGTTTTTGCAGGAAACGAACACGGGAACAAAACCGTGCATCATCAGCACGTCGATCTCGTTGGTGGTATCCACCTTGTCCTGCTCCGTGGCGGGGTCGCCGTCCCAGTCGATGTAAACGCCGGTCATCACGTCGTTGTAAACGGGCACGCCGCCGCGATCCCGCGCCTGCAGGGCGTAGGCGTATACCACCGTTTCCAGCGTCTGCCCCGCCTTTGTCAGGCAGCGCTTGATCTGTGGGTTTTTATAGGTGACGGTGATGCGGCCGTCTTCTTCCGTATAGGCGATCAGCTGATAATTGCTCAGCTTGCGGATCATTCTGTCCACGGTCCGGTGGGGATTTTTGCCATCATACACCAGCGCCTCGTCAAGCGCGTCCGCGGAGACGGAGGAGGTAAGCCCCTCCACCGTGCCGTAGGCGTCGATCGCCGCGAAGATATCGCACTGCCGGTTCCAGGCGCTGAAGGAGGCGTACCGCCCTACGTTGGCAAGCGCCGCCCACAGGTAATCCACGTCGCGGAGAAATTCCTCATTCAGCTCCCACTCCACAGTGCCCTGCTGCTGTTGGGATTCGTAGATGATATCGCCGCCGAAGGCGCGCAGGTTCTCCTCGATGGAGATGGCGGGCGCTTCGGTCTCCTCCAGCACGTTGCCGTCCGCGTCGCAGTCGGTGATCCGGTTGTTGCGGAGATTGAACCGGTGCATCTGCAGGCCGCAGCCGCGGAACTTTTCAAACAGGATGCCCATTGCCACCAGGCACATGTCGTCGCCGCCGGTCAGGTCGAACACGAAGGATTCGTCCGCGTCCAGGTTTTCTTCCACGATCCCGCACAGCTTTTCCACAATATCCTCCAGGCAGTCCTTTTTGACGGCCACCATCTCAAACCGGATAGGAAAGCCCCTGTCGGCGAAGATCCGGCGGTAGCGGGGCAGGCACTTCTGCATCCTGCTTTTATTCTGCCCCACAAAGATCACCCGGTCCGGCCGC
>CAMJYF010000335.1 GCA_946409885.1 uncultured Clostridia bacterium
GTCGCCGATGCGCAGCTTGGTGACGATCATCACGTTGGCGCCGCAGCTGTCAGCCTCGATGGCCGCGGAAGCGCCCGCGCCGCCGCCGCCGATAACCAGCACGTCCACGTCATAGTCGGGGGCGCTCAGGTCGATCTTCGCCGGGTCGATGCGGCTGTGGGCCTGCAAAAGGGCCGCCAGTTCGGTGGGCACCTTGCCGCCCTTGTTGGGGCCGACGGTGAGGGTGCGGAACTCCTCCTGCTTATAGTCGGGGTGGTAGGTGGCAAGCAGCGTGTCCTTTTCCTCCGCGGTCATGCGGCGGGGCTCAAAGTCGGTGTTCGCTTTTCTGTTGGCCTCC
Source organism: uncultured Clostridia bacterium (assembly GCA_946409885.1). Classification (GTDB taxonomy): domain Bacteria; phylum Bacillota; class Clostridia; order Oscillospirales; family Acutalibacteraceae; genus RUG806. The sequence continues at coordinate 338 of CAMJYF010000335.1, forward strand.
ACCTTTTTGATGGATTCGGCCATTTCCTTATTATACATGCTGTCGCCTCCTTACTTTTCGATCTCGCGGTTGTTGTAGAGCTCTTTCATCTCGTCGATGGGCTTGTCCATCAACGCCTGCAGCAGCTCCTCGAAGGTGCCGTCCTTGATCTCCTGTACCCGGTCCGTCAGGTGCTTGCTTTCGGGGGCCAGATACTTGCCGTTCAGGCGGCGGGCCAGCAACGCCACCTGCGGGTGGGAGATGCCGGCGGGGCAGCGGGAAGAGCACACGCCGCACATGACGCAGTCGAAGCTCTCCTCGGCGCACTTTTCATACTCTCCCCGCTGGGCGTAGGCGATGTACTGCATCACGTTCAGCTCCTGCGTGCAGGCGTTGGTGCAGGCGTTGCAGCCGATGCAGGCGTAGATCTCGGGATAGAGCTGCATCATGATCTGCTCGGTGGGCTTCACCTTCTCGATGTCGTAGGGCTGCTTGATCAGCGGGAAGAAGGGGAGCGTGGCGATGTACATGTTGTCCTCTACCTTGGTCTGGCAGGCAAGGCATGCGTGCAGCTCCCGGTCGTCCTTGATCCGGTAGATGGTGGCGCAGGCGCCGCAGAAACCGTTGCGGCAGCCGCAGCCACGTTTGAGCTGGTACCCGGCGTATTCCATGGCCCCCATAATGGTGAGCGACGCGGGCACGGTGTATTTTTTGCCGTACAGGAATATGTTGACAGTGTTCTGTTCCATAAGGTCCTCCGTTTTGATATGGCTTTATAGTTGTAAGTTGTAAGTTGCAAGTTGTAAGTGCGCCTTGCGGCGCTGAAGCGATTGATGAACAGCTTCTCGTTTCAGTTTTATATCTTAAAACTTACAACTGACAACTGTATTGATTCGGCTGTGCCGAATCAATACTCATCCGGCATTTCCGCCAGCTGGTCGCAGCGGAACACGGGGCCGTCTTTGCAGACGTACTTGTCGCCGATGTTGCAGCGGCCGCATTTGCCCACGCCGCACTTCATGCGCAGCTCCATGGTGGTGTAGACGTTGGACTTCTGGAAGCCCAGCTCCACCAGCCCCGCCAGCGTGAACTTGATCATGATGGGCGGGCCGCAGATGACGGCGGTCTTGTTGACGTCGAAGCCCAGCTCCTTCACGTAGTTGGGCACGAAGCCCACGTGGCCGTTCCAGCCCTCCTGCTCGCGGTCGATGGTGAGGTAGACGTTGATGCCGTCCTCTTTGCACCACTCGTCCAAAATCTCCTTGTAGTCCACCAGGTCGTCCATGGAGCGGGAGCCGTAGACGATGTCGATCTTGCCGTAGTTGGCGCGGTTGTCGCGGCAGTAGTTGATGACGGAGTGCAGCGGCGCTAAGCCGATGCCGCCCGCGATGAACAGCAGGTCCTTTCCGGCAAAATCCGTATCCACCGGGAAGCCGTTGCCGTAGGGGCCGCGGATGCCGATCTGCTGGCCCACCTCCATCTGATGGAGCCAGCTGGTCAGGCAGCCGCACTTTTTGATGGAAAACTCCATATAGTTTTTCTGCGTGGGGGAGGAGGTGATGGAGAACATACCCTCGCCCGCGCCGGGGATGGAGAGCATGGCGCACTGGCCGGGGATGTGCTCAAACACCTTGCCGCCCTCCGGGGCTTCCACCCGGAAGGTCTTCACGTCCGGCGTGTCCCGGCGGATGTCGGTCACCACGCCGATCATGGGGATCAGGGTCTCGTTAGTCATCGCTTCTCACCTCCAGCGCTTTTTCCACTTTGACGATGTTGGTCTGGATGGGGCACTTGGCGAGGCACCGCCCGCAGCCCACGCACCCGAACTCGCCGCCGTTGTTGTTGGGGAAGTACACCAGCTTGTGCATAAAGCGCTGGCGGAACCGCTCCAATTGGGAGTTGCGGGAGTTGCCGTGGGCCATCAGCGTGAAATCGCTGTACATGCAGCTGTCCCAGCAGCGGAACTTCTTCACGCCCTTGCCGGTGTCGAACTCACGGATGTCATAGCACTGGCAGGTGGGGCACACGAAGGTGCAGGTGCCGCAGCCCAGGCAGCTTTCCGACAGGCCCGCCCACTTTTCATTATTAAAGTGGGTCATCAGGTCGGTCCGCTTCATGCCCTCAAAGGAGGTATTGCCCAGGGGCAGCTGGTCCATGATGTAGGCCACGGCCTTTTTCAGGCTCTCCACCATGGCGCCGTCGGTCTCTGTCAGCAGGTCCTTGACGGAGGAGAGGAAGGCCTCGCCCTTTTCGGTACGGGCGGCAAAAATTATCTCATCGCCGATGCGCCACGCGGTGGCGTCGCCCTCCGGGTCGCCGGCGTCGATGCCGAAGGCCCGGCAGAAGCAGGTCTCCTCCGGCCGGTTGCAGGCCAGGGACACGATGGTGCCGTGCTCGCGGCGGTTCTTATAATAGGTATCCACCGGGTCGCTCAGGAAGACCTTGTCGAGGATGGCAAAGGATCTTGCGTCGCAGCCCTTCACGCCGAAGACGGTGAAATCCTCGCATTCCTCGCGGGTGTCCTCCACGGTGAGCTGTTTGCCCTTCATTTTGATGTCGTATAGGTTTTCCGTCTGGGGGAAGAAGAAGTCCTTCGCGGAACGGTCGGTGTTCAGCTTTTTGGTGAGCTGCATGCCGTTCTCATAGGGGGCGAACACCGCGTGGCCGTCTTTATTGGTGGGGATATACAGCGTCTGCTGTTCCGCCACCCGGGCGAACAGCGCGTCAAGGCTGCTCACCGGCAGTTTATAATAGGTCATTGCGCGCCTCCTCTCTTGTAGACGACGGAGGGCTCGCAGTCGTCGAACCTAAAGTCCGTCATGGGGGGCCGGGTCTCCGGGTCCGCGCCCGCCTGATAGTCGCCGTAGAGCTCGTTCATATCCTTGATGAACTTGC
>CAMJYF010000336.1 GCA_946409885.1 uncultured Clostridia bacterium
TGGCGATGACCTCGTTGGCGTTCATGTTGGACTGGGTGCCGGAGCCGGTCTGCCACACCACCAGCGGGAAGTGCTCGTTGAGGGAGCCGCTCATGACTTCGTCGCAGGCCTGGGAGATGGCGGAAAGCTTCTCGTCGGTCATCTTCTCGGGCTTGAGGGAGTGGTTGGCGATGGCGGCGGCCTTTTTCAGCACGCCGAAGGCATGGGCGATCTCCCGGGGCATGGTCTCGATGCCCACGCCGATCAGGAAATTCTCGTGGGAACGCTCGGTCTGCGCGCCCCAGTACTTGTCGGCGGGCACTTTGACCTCGCCCATGGAATCGTGTTCGATGCGGTAGTCCATATCTGTTTTCCTCCTGTAAGCCACCGGTTCTCCGGCGGACGCTTTTATTTTTAAATTATATTATAAAACATCATATGCAAATAATCAAGTGCTTTTTTACGGGGAACGGAAAATGAGACGCGCAGAAAGGGGACCTGCGCGCGGGAGGCGTCCCGGGTTGGGGGCTGGCCGTTGTTTTGACATTGGGCGATTTCGTCAATGTTTAATAAAATTTAACAAATCGGTATGAAAAAGAATTTGACTTTTCGTAGGATGCGATATATAATAGACTTGAATCAAAATAGTTACAGGAGTGACAAAAGCATGAAAAAAAGTATCAGTGTATTTCTGGCGATGCTGCTGATCGCCCTTTCCGTCGCGCCGGCCTTTGCCGCGGGCGGCACGCATTCCATCCGGTTTACGCAGCCCTCCACGGAATTCGCGGGCGCCTATCATTTCGTGAAATCCGTCAACGGCGAGTTCACCGACTTTGTGGAGGATCCCGACGGCGGCTACGGCTTTTATTCCGTGGACGAGAATTATTACTATATCGACAACCTGACGGATGAGAGCCGCAAGGTGTTCGACAACGCCGCCCCCGGTTCGCCGGAATCCGTGCGGTACAGCCCCGCCGATTACGAAAACGGCACCGTGGACGACGGCGTCACCGTCACCTTCCGTGTGATCACCAGCGAGATGTATGATGAAAACTCGGTGGCGGTTCTGTGCAACGGCGACGTGGTGCAGAAAAATTCCTACGGCGAATTCGCCGTGGTGGCGGACCGCGACCTTGTCTTCAGCGTGCAGGAGCGCGACGAGAACAACGCCCCTGTTCTGCTGAAAAATCACTTTATCATCACGCTGACTTCCGGCGACGGCTATTCCGCCAAGCCCCTGCGCAACACCAACAACAAGGCGGTGTATTACGGCGAGGACTATGAGTTCCGCGTAAAGATCACCAAGGGCTACAACGGCGACAACATGAAGGTCAAGGTGGTGCGCGGTTCCAGCTTCCTTTCGGAATATCTGGGCGAAGAGGCGGACGCGCTGGCCGGCATCATGGGCGAGGCGGAATCCCTTTCCTCCACGGGTGTTGATCCAGACGGTTACCGTACCTACAAGATCAAAAACGTCACCACCGACTGCAAGGTGCTCATCTCCGGCGTAAACAAGGATTCCTCCTCCGGCGTGCTGGCCATGCTCAAGCGGATCCTTCGCCTGTTGCTGGGCTTGCTGGGCATCAACCTGGACAGCCTGCTGGGCGAGGAGAACAACCCGCTGGCCGCCTATACCGTCTCACTGAACGCCAACATCACTGCGGGCGGCGTTACCTATCAGACCAACCCCGCGTTCAAGTACAATAACGACACGGGCAAATATGAGGCGGAAGTGCTCAACGGCGAGTGCATCACCGTCATCGTGACCAAGCAGAGCGAGAACCAGAACGTTTCCGTCACCTGGGAGCCCAAGGGTGAGGACGCGGGCGACTACAGCGTCAACTGGCAGTCCTACTATGATTTCAACACCCAGAAGACCACCTGGTCCGCTGTGTGGTATGTGGATAACATTTCCGCCAATACCACCATCAACATTACCACGGGCTGATCCGACGGCCCGTCACGGCAAACATAAAAAACAACGCTCACAGGGATCAAAACCTGTGGGCGTTTTTTCAACGGTTTCCGCGGAGGCGCAGCGGTTGAACGCGAACGGTTCCGGCGAATCGCGGAGGCGTCAATTGCTTTGTAAAAAAGAGGCGATGGCGCCGCCCTTGCGGTAGCCCTCACGATACAGGGCGTCCAACACGGCGGGATCACGCTGCACGGTGCCGGTTCCCTTGACGGCGGTGGGGGCGATCAGCAGGCAACGGCCCTCCGCCGCCAGCCTTTTGGCCAACGCGACGGAATCGTTGTAACGGGAAGGGCGTTCCCGCAGCGCGACGGCGCAGGCGGCGTAGGTTCCCGAAAGGAGGCGGGCGGAAAGCTCCTCGAAGCGGCCCTCCATGATAAAATCCACCGGCCGCGTCAGGATCAGCACGATCCTGTCCGCGCCGTCGGCCAGCGCTTTGCCGATGGGAACGGGATCCGCCACACCGCCGTCGTAATACGCGTGCCCGTTCAACTGAACGGGGTGGCACAGCACCGGCAGACAGGAGGAGGCGTTCAGGACGCGGTAATCGTCCCGCGGCACGTCCTGTTTTCCGAAATAGACGGCTTCGCCTGTGGCGGCGTCGGTGGCGACGATCGCCAGACGGCCGGAGAAAGACGCGATGGCGTCGTAATCCAGCGGGTTTTCACCGCCCTCCCGTGAAAGGGTGCCGTAGATGTAGTCCAGGTCGATATAGGACCCCTTCTGCAGAAGATTGCCGAGGCTCATGTATTCCTTTCGCATGGCGTAATCGTGATAGAACCGGTAATTGCGGCCCTTTTGTTTTCCAAGAAACGACATGACGTTGGCGGCCCCGGCGGAGACGCCGTAACAGCCGTCAAAGAAAAGGCTGTCGTCGATGCAGCGGTCAAAAACACCCGCGCCGAATATGCCCCGCTGCCCACCGCCAACGTCTATCACGCTTGTCGCTGCCATTGTCATTCCCTGTCAAAAATCGCTTTTTTCTCCAGCAGATCGCCGTATTTTTCCTTCCACAGCTTATGCCAGATACAGCCATCGTAGAGGGGAAGCGCGTCCTTTTCCATGTCGATCTCGATCATCAGGTCGTAACGGTTGTCGCGGTCGACGCAGTTGGGGCAGACGTCAACATTGTTGATGCCGTCCATCCAGATCAGATGGCTGAACAGCTCCGCGATATCGGGCAGCATGGCGGTCTTTTGCTCTTTGGTGATTTCAGGGAGGAATTTTGCGAGGATATAGTGCTTCATGATTTGCTCC
>CAMJYF010000337.1 GCA_946409885.1 uncultured Clostridia bacterium
AGGATCTTGGACAAATGCAAATGTACGTTCATTATTACGAACGCGAATTAATGAGTGAGGGAGATAATCCACCGATCGGCATTGTTCTTTGCGCGGATAAAAGCGATGCGGTTGTGCGATATACCTTGCCAGAAAATGAAACGCAAGTGTTTGCCTCAAAATACAAGCTCTATCTTCCTACTGAAGAAGAATTGATGAGAGAGCTGCAACAAGAATATCGCGCATTAGAGACAGAAAGCAACGTACAGCAGGATCAACCATGAACACAGACATTATCACCATCACAAATATCAATCAACAATCCGCCGACATCGCCCGAGCGGCGGAATATCTGCGCGGCGGGGAGCTGGTGGCGATCCCGACGGAGACCGTCTACGGGCTGGGGGCCAACGCGCTGGATGGGGAGGCCGTGAAAAAAATCTTCGCGGCGAAGGGCCGTCCGCAGGATAACCCCCTCATCGTCCATATTGCGGACGTGCGGGAGCTGTACGGCATCGCCCGGGAGGTGCCCGACGCCGCGCTGAAACTGGCGGCGGCCTACTGGCCGGGACCGCTGACTATGATTCTGCCAAAAAGCGAATCGATCCCCGAGGAGGTCTCCGCGGGGCTGGATACCGTGGCCATCCGAATGCCCAGCCATCCGGTGGCAAACGCCGTCATCCGGGCGGCGGGGGTGCCTGTGGCGGCCCCCAGCGCCAACATTTCCGGCTTCCCCAGCCCCACGGCGGCGCAGTACGTGATCGATGACATGAACGGCCGCATCGCCTGCATCGTGGACGGCGGCGACTGCGAATTCGGCATTGAATCCACCGTGGTGACGCTGGCCACCGACCCGCCGCAGCTGCTGCGCCCCGGCGCGGTCACGCTGGAACAGTTGCGGGCCGTGCTGGGCGAGGTGACGGTCAACCAGGCCGTGCTGAACCCGCTGGCGGAGGGCGCGCAGGCGGCCTCCCCGGGCATGAAATACAAGCATTACGCCCCCCGGGCGGAAATTTCCATCGTGCGGGGCGACCTGGCCGCGTTTGTTGCCTATTGTAAAAAACACCCGGCCGACGCGGATGCGGCGCTGGTGTTTGAGGGCGAGGAGGCGGCGACGCCCCTGCCCTGCGTTACCTTCGGCCGGGCGGACGACAGCCTGACCCAGGCGCACCGCCTGTTCGACGCTCTGCGGGAGCTGGACGCCATGGGCGCGAAAAAGGTCTTCGCCCGCTCCCCCTCCACCGAGGGCGTGGGCCTCGGCGTGTGCAACCGCCTGTACCGGGCGGCGGCCTTCCGGTTTTTATCGGACGAGACCGGCGCGATCATCGGGATCACCGGCCCCAGTGGCGCGGGGAAATCCACCGTCTGCGACCTGCTGCGGCAGCGCGGGGCGGTGATCGTGGACGCGGACCAAGAGGCCCGGGCCGTGACGGAGCCGGGCAGCCCCACCCTTGCCGCCCTGGCGGAGGCCTTCGGCGGCGACGTTCTGCGGCAGGACGGCAGCCTCGACCGGCAGAAGGTGGCCTCCCGCGCCTTTGCGGACAAGGAAAAGACCGCCCTGCTGGTCTCTATCACCCACCCGGCCATTGTGGCCCGCTGCCGCGAAAAGGCGGAGGCCGCCAAGGCGGAGGGCAAAACCGCCGTCATCGACGCGCCGCTGCTGTTCTCCTCTGGATTGGACAAGATCTGCGACCGCACCGTCCGGGTGTACGCCCCGGAGGACGTGCGGAGGGAACGCATCCGTGAGCGTGACCACATCAGCGACGAGGAGATCGCCAAACGCTTTTCCGCCCAGCAGGAGGAAACCGCCCTCTCCCAGGCCGCCCACTTCACCATCCGCAACTACCCGCCGTATGAACTGGAAGAGGAAGTCAGAAAACTCTTTCCCTGCGGTACAAACTGATTCAAAGTCAAAGATATGATATGAAAAAATCTGACGAAAGGAGGCTGTAAGATGGCAAAGAAATCCACCACAGACACCTGTTGTCTGACGCTGCCGCTTGTGCTTGAAAAATGGCAGATGGACCGCCTTGAAAAACGGTTTGAAATTGCCCGGCAAATCTATAACACGCTTGTCAATTACGAATTGAAAAAACTGGACAATCTGAAACAGACGGATGAATACAAAGCCGTGATCGACGCGCTGCAAGCGCTTGAGGAACAAAAAGACCCCGGCAAAGAGAAAAAAGCGTTGTTCCGTCAACTGGATACGCTGCGGCAAAAAGCGGGATTTTCCGAATACGACTTTACATCGGATATTAAGCCTTTTTATAAACACTTCAAAGAAAACATCGGCTCTTCCGTTGCGGTACACGGCATCGCGCCACAGGTGTGGCAGGCGTTCGACCGGGTATTTCACGGAAACGGGAAAAGGGTCCATTTCAAGAAACGGGGAGAAGTCCATTCTCTGAGAGGTTATTCCTATTCCAACAAAAGCGGTGGAACAGAGATCATGTTCCGCGGCAGTTATATCGAATGGAAGGGATTGAAACTCAAAATCAAGCTGGACGAAACCAACGAATATGAAACTGCCATGCTCGCCAATAAAGTTAAATATTGTCGCATCGTCAAGAAAAACGGTAAAAACAAGACCCGCTGGTATGTGCAATTGATGCTGGAATGCAAGCCGTACGTCAAAAAGGACCGGCAGAGCGGCGAAATCAGGCACCCGATCGGGCAAGGGCCCGTCGGGATCGACATCGGTCCGCAGACGATCGCCTACGCCGCCAACGGCGAAGTGAAACTACAGGAACTGGCCGACAAGGTACAGAACATTGAAAGAGAAAAGCGTCTGCTGCAGCGCAAGCTGGACAGGAGCCGCCGGGCGACAAACCCGGATAATTTCAACCCGGATGGAACGGTCCGGCGGGGTGTGAAGCTGACGTGGCGAAAATCGAAACGGTATCTGGCGATACAAAAAGAACTCTCTTATTTGCAGCAGGAACAGGCGGAAACACGAAAACGGCAGCACAACGAACTGGCCAACCACCTGCTTTCGCTGGGGGACAGCTTCTATGTAGAGGATATGTCGTGGCTCTCTCTGACGCACAGAGCAAAAGAGACGGAGATATCGGAAAAGACCGGCAGATATAAACGAAAAAAGCGGTTCGGGAAATCCGTTGCCAACAAAGCCCCCGCCATGCTGATCGAAATGCTGAACCAGAAGCTGCTGTCCCGAAGCCGGGAAGGCGTCGTCAAAGTGCCCACCTCAGTGAGAGCCAGCCAATAC
>CAMJYF010000338.1 GCA_946409885.1 uncultured Clostridia bacterium
GACGAGTCGGAAGTGGGAAGTGGGAAGTCGGAAGTCAAAATCGGCTTGCGCCGATCAGGTCGCTTACCCTCCTCGGTTTGCCGTCTTACGACGGCAGATCATATTCTGTATCAAGCAAAGAAAGGCTTTCTTCGTTACACGTTCCTTTTACCGGCATGTGTAATAATCCTTACGAGCCTGACGGTTTCGGGGCTTCCGACTTCCGACTGATGACTTCCGACTGGATGCGAAGCATCCCTACAAATCCCTCTTCGTCAAAAAGACATAGAATCCTTAAGTTGTTGGCGTTGCCCTGCAGGCGGCCCTTGCATTGCCGTTGCCTTTTTGGCGGGAGCGGCGGGTGGAGCCGGAGCTGCCATGCGGGAGGTGGCAGAAAAACCGGTCTTCCTTCTGAAAATAGATATTGCAAAAAAACGGAGAGGGTAGTAAAATAGAGAAAAAAGAAGCAAAGGACTGTATTGCCATGCACAAGCTGGTTCTGGGCAGCGGCGCGATTTTCTTTGAAAACGAGTCCGATCCCATCATAGACCACATTTTTTCCCTGATGGATCCGGAAAGACCCCGGCGGATGGTCTACCTGCCCACGGCGGGGCACGACGATCATTCCTATGAGGAGGCGGTCAACGACTACTGTTACCGCCACGGATTTGCATCCTCCCTTTCGCTGTACCTGACGGATGAGTCGCTGACGGACGAATACATCCGGGAGACCATCCTTTCCGCCTCCGTGATCTACGCCAGCGGCGGCAACCTGAAGTTTCTGCTGGAGACCTGGCGCCGGCGCGGCGCGGATAAATACCTGCGGCAGGCCTACGATAACGGCACGGTCATCGCGGGGCAGAGCAGCGGCGCCATGTGCTGGTGCCGCCACGGCTATGACAACTGCGGCAAGGACGGCCGCTTCATGTTCCTGGACGCGCTGGGCTTTATCCCCTACGTGATGTGCCCGCACTTTGAGGACTGGCCGGAGTTCCTGGAGAACGTGAAGCTGCAGGAATACGACGCCATCGGCCTGGATAACGATATCGCCCTTGCCATTGTGGACGGGCAGTATACCGTGATCGACAACGGCCTGAACCCCCGCCACTCCGCCTACTATATGCCCGCGGAGGAGGACTGGGCGGTACACGATATCTATAAAGAGCCCTATGAACTGACGTTCCGTCAATAATACAATACAAGAAAAAAGGGGTAAGAAACATGAAAAAACTGCTGAAAAAACTGATCGGCGCGGCGCTGGCCGCGGTGATGGTGTTCTCCGCCGGTTCGCTGTCCGCCAAAGCGTACGCCGCCGATAAGGACGTGAAGACCGCGGTGGAGGATACCGCCAAGGTGGCCATCACCAAAACGCTTGCCGTGCTGCTGAAGGGCATTCTCGGCGCGGTCAACCTGCCGGTGCTGGACAATCCCGCTTTTGTGGATGAAAAGGACTACCGGAACACGGATTTCTACGACGGCAACGGCGCGTTTGTCAGCGAGGCCGGGGCGGAGAACGTGTGGAAGCTGGGCTCCTCCTGGGTGAGCCTGGTGCCGGACGACTACAAAACCCACAACTACTATCTGGGCGGCTTCATCATGATCGAGAACGGCTTCGTCAACAAGGTGGAGGACGTGGCCGACGATATGCGCGCCCGGGTGATCGCGCTGGACGACAACTCCGGCCGGGGCGTGTCGCTGTTCGCCACCGTCGACTGCATCGGCATCACCAACAACGATATCAAGGAGATCCGCAAGCTGGTGGCCAAGGCCTTCGCGGAGAAATACCCGCAGGAGAAGCTGGCCTCCGTCAACGTGTTCTCCACCCACACCCACAGCGGCATCGATACGGAGGGCCTGTGGACCAACACCCTGCCCAAGGCGCTGAAAAACCTGATCGTGCGCCCCTTCGGCGGACAGATGGAGCAGGGCACCGACAAGGCCTTTATGGACGCGCTGTACCAAAAGGTGGCCGGGGCCATGGAGGAGGCCTATCTCAATATGAAGCCCGGCGCCATGACCTACGCCGTGAAGGATATCGGCCCGGAATACTTCTCCAACAAGAACCGGGGACAGGCTTCGGATATCGATACCAGACTGACCCGGCTGATGTTCACCCCTGCGGACGGCTCCCGTTCCACGGTGATCGTCAACCTGGGCGCGCACCCGGACGTGGCCGGCCTGCCGCTGAGCGACGGCATCAACAAGGGCCGCACCGTTTCCGGCGACTACGTCTACTACATCGGCGAATACCTGAACAGCTGCGGCTATGACTTTATGTTCTTCAACGGCGCCATCTGCGGCATCTACTTCGGCAGAGGACCGTCCAACGACAACCAGAACATGACCTACCGCTGGGAGCAGAGCCGCCGCTACGGCTATGAGATCGCCAAAATCACGCTGGGCATGACCAAGACCGAGGAGGAGATCATGGCCGACCCGGACCTGTACGATCAGGCCCTGATCGATAAGGAGATGGCCGAGGCGGAGGCCAACGGCGGCGGTTACACCCTGTGGTGTGAAAACTGGCAGCCCGTGACCGAAACCCCGGTGGAGCCCTTCTTCAATATCCGGCTGGCGACGGTGGAGGTCCCCGTGACCAATCCGCTGATCCAGCTGGCGGGCAAGCTGAACCTGGCCAACTACACCGTCATCAAGTGCGGCCTGTTCAAGTATAAGGTCAACGTGGAGATCGGCTACCTGGAGTTCGGCAATCAGCTGAAGGTCTGCATGGTCCCCGGTGAGATGTGCGCGGATCTGATCGCGGGCGGCTCCTCCACCAAGGCGGAGGGCTCCTTCAGCGGCAAGGACTTCAACGCTCCGGTGCTGAAGGACATCTTCGGCGACGTGACGGTGTTCGGCCTGGCCAACGACGCCATCGGCTACATCGTGCCGGATAACGATTATTCCCTGGGGCTGGTCTTCGACCACTATCAGGAGATCCTCTCCCTGAGCCAAGAGACCGCCTCCTGCATCATGAACGGCTTTGCAGCCATGGCGGAAAGCCTCCGCTGAACCGTCTGCCGCCCCGCCGGGCGGAAAAGCCGCGCGGGAAGGCGTCCCGTTGCAGCCGCCGGAAGAGCGGGGGAGTCGGCCGACAACCGCCGCAGCCCGCCGACGGAAATCACCCGTTGCATCCCATCCGACCATTCATAACAGAAATATCAAAATGATCGGCGTCCCGATTTGCCTTCCGCAAAAGGGACGCCGATGTTTTATCAATGC
>CAMJYF010000339.1 GCA_946409885.1 uncultured Clostridia bacterium
CCGGTCGTCGCCGTTGTGGGATTCGTAAATATCCATTTGAAAAACGGGTGAGATATTCTCTCTGAATTTTTGAATGACGGCGTCGAAAATCGCGCGGTGATCGTCTGTCAGAACGACGGGTTGACCGTTTTTATCAAGCAGTTCTGTTTTTTGAAGAATATTGTTGGTGACGTCACCTTGGGGAATCGTGGAAAAACAGCCTTCCGCGGAATGATAAACGGTCAGATCCGTGGGGGCAAAGAACGGTATTTCCTTTAATTCCCCGTTCTTCCGGATTTCATAGGTCTGATTTTCGCCCTCAAGGTACGTCACGTTGATCCGGACGCCGGTATTCAGATCGCTTTTCGGGTCCGTCAGAAAGCACACTGCCAGCACGATTCCGGCAACAATTGCGATTAAAATGATCCAGAAGGCCGGTTTTTTGTAGTTCAGCACGTTTTTCACCCTTTCTTTCACGCCTACCTCTCCAAAGGCCAGCGGGCAGGCGGCGATGGCTTTGCGCTGCCTGCCGCAGTCCAGCAGCGTTTGAGAGTAGAATGCCTTTTGCGCCCGGTCCATGTCACGGATCACCCGTTCGTCGCAGGCCAGCTCGATATCCCGGCACAGCAGGGCGTAGGCGATCCACAGCACCGGGTTGAACCAGTAGACGGACAGCAGCAAAAACGCCACCGGCTTTACCACGTGGTCGCCCCGTTTCAGATGGGCCTTTTCGTGGGCGAGGATCATCTCCTTCTGCGCCGGGGACAGGGAAGAGGGCAGATAGACGCGGGGCCGCAGCACACCCAGCACGAAGGGCGCGTCCACCGTGTCGGAAAGATACACGCCCTTTTCCGCAGGGACCGTCGCGCCGATCCGCTGTTTCAGCAATAGTGCGCTGACGATCATATACCCCAGCATCACCGCCGCCCCGGCCAGCCAGACCCACGTCAATAGCCCCAGCCAGTCGAAGGGCTTGGCGGAGGGAACGGAAACGGGCGTGGGCGGGATGAAGTTGGAGACGGTGAAATACTCCGTGCTGCCGGAGACGGGCGCGGGATCCGCCGTCACCGCCGCCGCGAATTGGCCCACGGTCTCCCGCACCGTGGAGGCCCGGGGGATCAGGCTGAGGGCGCTTTCCAACGAGAAGGGCAGCAGCAGCCGCAGCCCCACGGCGGCCCACAGCGCGCAGGTCAGCCATTTTGGCAGCTTTTTGAAGACCGCCCGCGCCAGCATCACCGCCAGCGCCGTGATCGCCGCCGTTACGCTCATATTCAGTAAAGTAATAAAACACGCTGTCATGGCGGAAGCCTCCTTATTGTATTGGATTGGGAAACAGGGGTTTGTCGAGGTAACCCGGTAGCGCGGCACCTCAGTGCCGCTTGTGGCTGAAACATACTTTTTTAACAATAAAAGATGACGTAACTCCGGATGCACAAAGGTTCAGCCGTTTTTTTGTTTATGAATGTAACTTTTGTGAATAGCGGCACTGAGGTGCCGCGCTACCGGTTATTGTCCGCTCCGGTACGCATCGATCATGTGCTGGATCTCCTCCGCCTCGCTGTCGGTCAGGGCTTTGCGGCTCATAAAGGCCGCCACAAAGGCGGGCAGGGACCCCTGAAAGGTCTCCTCCACGAACCGCTCGCTTTTGGCGGAATAGAAGTCCTCCCGGGAGATCAGCGAAGTCACCGCGCCGTTCTCATTCTGAAAAATGCCCTTCTCGCACAGCTTGCGCAGCACCGTATAGGTGGTGGGCTTTTTCCAGTTCAATTGCCGCTGGCAGAGCTTTACCAGCTCGCCGGAGGAAATGGGCTCGTTGGCCCATACCAGGTCCGCAAACCGCGCCTGCACCTCGCCCAGTTCAAAATCTGTCATAACGCATCCTTCCTTTCCCGGATGAAAGATGAAAAAGGTTTATTGACGATAAACCACATATTCAGTTTATCATGGATAAACCACATTGTCAAGCATTATTTTCAAAATCATTCATGATAAAAAAAACTGCCATTCCTCCGTTACCTTTTCCCTCTTTCAAACGTGTAGTAAGTGAAAGGCCTTTCAACACCAACAAATCGAGGAACCACCAATGAGACAGTCACTGGAGCTGCTGATCGACAGATATCAGAAAAATCTGTTCGCCGCCGCGTTCAACGTCTGCGCCAACGCGCAGGACGCGGAGGACGCGGTGCAGGATACGTTCTTGCAGTACTATTCCACCAACAAACAATTCAACGATGAGGAACACATCAAGGCGTGGCTGCTGCGGGTGGCCATCAACAAGGCAAAGGACGCGGCAAGGCGTTACCGCTGGAAAAACACGGTTTCGCTGGAGGACCTGACCGAGGAGATCCCCTTTGAGGACCCGGAGGCGGAATCGTTCTTTGACGAGGTGATGCGCCTGCCGGAGAAGTACCGGGTGGCGATCCATCTGTTCTATTATGAGGATATGGCTGTAAAGGACATTGCCCAATGCCTGCGGATCAGCGAGGGCAACGTAAAGATGCGGTTGTCGCGGGGCCGCGATTTGTTAAAAGAAAGACTGACGGAGGATGACGATAATGACAGATCGGGAAAAATACAAAAGTGCGGTTGACGCGGTCGCGTCCTCCCAAATGCGCAAATTGGAGGCAAGCGATATCATGGCACACAATCATCAAAAGAATTACAGATTTAAAGGGCTTGTTATTGCCGCGGCGGCGGTGGTGCTGCTGGTCGGCGTGTGCGGCGGGGCCTACGCGGCGGATGTGGGCGGCATCCAGAGCAAGGTGCAGGTGTGGTTCCGGGGCGAGCTGACGGACGTGACGCTGGATATCTCGTCCGACGGCAACAGCAGCGAGTACACCGCGTCCTTTACCGACGCCCAGGGCGTGCCCCATGAGGTCCACGGCGGCGGCGTCGCTATGGGCTGGTTCGGCAAGGAACGCCCGCTGACCGAGGAGGAGATCCTGGAAAATCTCAACAGCCCCGAGGTCGTTTATGAGGACGACGGCACCGTGTGGGTGTATTCCGGCAGCGAAAAGGTGGAGATCACCGATCTGTTCAACGAGGACGGCTACTGCTTCGTGAAGCTCACCGGCGGCAAAAAGCCCCTTTATATGACCATCAAATACCAGGAGGGCTATTCCACCAGCAATAACAAGTATGTGGAGCCGGAGGAGTACGAAGGCACGGTCAGATGACTGGCTGTGTAGGCAATAGGCAGT
>CAMJYF010000340.1 GCA_946409885.1 uncultured Clostridia bacterium
CATGATATCGAGGGGCTTGCCGCCCTGTACGGCGGCAAGGACCGCTTCCTGCAAAAGGTGGACGAGCTGTTCGCCACGCCCCCTGTCTTTGAATCGGTGGGCTACGACGCGGAGATCCATGAGGAGACCGAGATGGCCGCCGTGGATTTCGGCCAGTGCGCCATCTCCAACCAGCCCAGCTTCCACCTGCCCTACCTCTACGCCGAGCTGGGCGAGGTGGAAAAGACCTCCTTTTGGGTGGAAAAGATCTGCAACGAGCTGTTCTCCTATGAGGACGACGGCTTCCCGGGCGACGAGGACAACGGCTCCATGGCCCTGTGGTACGTGTTCTCCTGCATCGGTATTTATCCCTTCTGCCCGGGTCGGAATGATTTTGTGCGGACGAAAAAACTGGTGAGATCCGTTCGGCTGCTGGGCCGTCCCTTCAACGCGGACGCCTGTTCCGGCAGCCATATTCCCTACGCGGAGGTTGTCGGTGAACGGTAAAGGCTGTTTATCATCATGCGAAGTATGGATGTCAATTGCAGGGAACAGAGGTCGGCATGGCTCATTGCAACCGCAAACAGCTTTTCCACATCTGAAAAACTTTTTTGAAAACTCTTGACAACCCTGTTGCTCTATGCTATGATACATCAAAAGATAGAGGCGCACCCAAGAAGAGTACCGCGCAACAACCGGCCGCCGTGGCCGCGCGGGAAAGGTGAGGGTGCCGAAGCGGGCGCTGTGGCGGGCGTTTCGCTGGCATTGCGGAAAACATCCGTACTGCTGTCGCAGAAATGCGGAGCGCTATCACGAAAAATATTGTCATAGGTATTTTTTGAAGAGACAGCCGCATTTTTGTGATTGTCTCTTTTCTTGTTATTTTAACGGAGGCGATCATACAAATGAAGCAGACCATCTTTACCGGCGCGGGAACGGCTATCATTACCCCCTTAACGAAAACCGGCGTGGATTACCCCAAATTCGCCCAGCTGATCGAATGGCAGATCAGCAACGGCGCGGACGCCATCGTGGCGGTGGGCACCACGGGAGAGGGCTCCACCCTGACGGATGAGGAGCATAAGGAGGCCATTAAATTCTGCGTGGAGCAGGTGGCGGGCCGGGTGCCGGTCATCGCGGGCACCGGCTCCAACGATTACGACTACGCGGTGCAGCTGACCCAATACGCCTGCCAGGTGGGCGCGGACGCGGTGCTGCTGGTGACCCCCTATTACAACAAGGCGACCCAGAACGGCCTGATCGCCTTTTTCCGCGGCCTGGCGGACGCTTCCACCAAGCCCTGTATCCTGTATAACGTGCCCAGCCGCACCGGCTGCAACCTGCTGCCGGAAACCGTGGCCGTGCTGGCGGAGCACCCCAACATCGTGGCCATCAAAGAGGCCTGCGGCAACATCTCCCAGGTGGCGCAGGAGGCGGCCCTGTGCGGGGACAAGATCGATATCTATTCCGGCAACGACGATCAGATCGTGCCCATCCTGTCGCTGGGCGGCAAGGGTGTCATCTCCGTGCTGGCCAACATCATGCCGGCGGAGACCTCCGAAATGTGCAAGAGCTTTTTCCGGGGCGATACGGCCAGGGCCTGCAAAATGCAGCTGGACCTGCTGCCGCTGATCAACGCCCTGTTCTGTGAAGTGAACCCCATCCCGGTAAAAGCGGCCTGCGCCGCCATGGGCTTTGGCGAAAACATCCTCCGCCTGCCCCTTACCCCCATGGAAAAAGCCCACGAGGAAACCCTTCTGGCGCTGATGCGGGAGCAAGGCTTGCTGAACTAAAGCGGGATTTGTCGGGATAATTATGTAGCACGGCGTATTACGCCGTCGTTCCAGGCAAAGGCATTATTCAAAGTGTAATAATATAATGCTTCATCCTCGATAGACGGCGCAATGCGCCGTGCTACAACAGCGAGACACCCCAATTTTACGAGGTACGAAAGATGAAGATATTACTCAGCGGAATCGGCGGGCACATGGGCAGGGAAGTGCTCCGCCTGACGAAGGAGGGCTGCCGCGGGATCGAGACGGCGGCCGGTGTGGACGCTTTTCTGGAAGAGGACCTGGGCGTGCCCTGCGCCCCAACCTTTGCGCGGGCCTGCGCGGAGGAGGACTGCATCGTGGATTTTTCCCACCACTCCCTCACCCACGACCTGCTGGATTTTGCCGTGGCCCATTCGCTGCCGGTGGTACTGGCCACCACCGGGCAGACCGCGGAGGAGCGGGAGGCCATTGAAACGGCCGCCCGGAAGATCCCTGTGTTTTTCGCCGCCAACTATTCGCTGGGGATCGCCCTGCTGATCGAGCTGGCCAAAAAGGCCGCCGCTTTGCTGCCGGAGGCGGAGATCGAGATCATCGAAAAACATCACGATCGCAAGCTGGACGCGCCCAGCGGCACGGCCCTGGCCATCGCGGACGCTATCAAAAGTGTAAAGCCGGAAGCCTTTACGGTCTGCGGCCGCAGCGGGCAGGGGAAGAGAACCAAGGAAGAGATAGGCATCCACGCCATCCGTATGGGCAATATCGTGGGCGAGCACGAGGTGATCCTCGGCACCGGCAGCCAGACGCTGACGCTGAAGCATGAGGCCCACTCACGCGCCCTGTTTGCGGAGGGGGCGCTGGCTGCCGCGGCGTTTTTGAGCGGTAAAGCGCCCGGCCTTTACAGCATGACAGACATGGTAAGCTTTTAGCTTTAATTGGTAATTTTTTAACAGGGGAAGTGTGATAAATGAAATTGGCAATTTATGGTTACGGCAATCTGGGCAAGGGCGTGGAATGCGCCGTCCGGCAGAATCCCGACGCGCAGCTGATCGGCGTCTTCACCCGCAGACCGCCCGAGACGGTGCAGACCCTCACGGGCGCGCCGGTCTACCCGGCGGCGGAGATCGCCAAGTACAAAGACGACATCGACGTGCTGATCATCTGCGGCGGCTCGGCCACCGACCTGCCCGCCATGACGCCCGCTCTGGCAAAGGATTTCAACGTGGTGGACAGCTTCGATACCCACGCCCGCATCCCGGCGCATTTCGCCAACGTGGACGCGGCGGCCAAAGAAAGCGGCCATATCGCGCTGATCTCCGCCGGCTGGGATCCGGGTCTGTTCTCCCTCAACAGGGCCTACGCCTCCGCCATCCTGCCCCAGGGCAGCGACTATACCTTCTGGGGCCGCGGCGTCAGTCAGGGCCATT
>CAMJYF010000341.1 GCA_946409885.1 uncultured Clostridia bacterium
AAGGAGCGCAAAATGGAAATCAGCGGAAGAACAATTGAAATTTTAAATGCAACCGTCCCCGGCGCGCCGCTGGTGATTCTCAACAGCTATCAAAAAAGCGGCGTCGAAATCCTGCGCCATTGCCGTGATTTGGGCTGTGGTGGAGAGTTATTTTTAGGCAGTAGGGAGTAGTGGATAGTAATCAGGCGACTTACAACTTACAACTTACAACTTACAACTTACAACTTACAACTTTTATCTCACACCTCACACCTCACACCTCACAATATACTATGAACGAACGAAAAAACAGAACGGGCCGCTGGTTTGCCTGGGCGGCGGGACTGGCGGCGCTGGGCGGGCTGGGACCGCTGCTGGCGGACGCGGATTACCGGGATATGGGTATGGGACTGCTGTTGGCGGCTTTGGCGGCGCTGGCGGCGGCCTTCGGCATCTTGCTGGTGCTCCGGCGGCGGACGGTCCTTTCCGGGATCGTCAAGTTTTGGGCGATCCTGCTGGTCAATACGGTCATTTTCGGCGCGGCGGGGGTGTACTGGTTCGGTCCCGTCGCCATTTTTCATCCCCACGGGGACGAGGCGGCGGAGGCGGCGCTGGCGGAGGACGCCTCCGTGGAATACGCGGCCACGGAGGACGGCGTTCTTTCCGGCTGGCTGTACCGCTGCGGCGCGGCGGACGCGCCGGTGATCCTCTGCTTTTACGGCAACGGGGAGACAGCCTCCCGCAAAACGCTGGAGCTGACCGGCCTGGCCCGGCGGGGGTACTTTCCCGGGTTCGATTTCGCGGTGTTCGATTACCCCGGCTACGGCCGCGCCCCCGGCCGACCCACGGAGCCCTCCCTGCTGCGGATGGCGCTGGCGGCCTTTGACCGGCTGCGGGAACGGTACGATACGGTCTGCGTGCTGGGCTACAGCATCGGCACGGGACCGGCCAATTACGTGGCCGCCAACCGCCCTGTGGCAGCGCTGGCGCTGATGGCCCCCTACGCGGACGGCTACGACCTGTACAACAGCGCGCTGGATATTTTTCACGGCCCTTTGACGCGGCTGCTGGTCTCTTTTAAAATGGAAAGCCGCCTGTGGGCGCGGCGGGTGACCGTGACGCCGCTGCTGCTGGCCTCGCCCCGCGACCGGACGGTGCCCTTCGCCTCCTCACAGGCGCTGGCGGAGTGCTATCCCCGGGCGGAGTTCCGGTCCGTGGAGGTGGCGGACCACGCGGCCTTCTGGCAGAATGAGGAATGCTTACGCCTGATGGCGGCGTATTTTACGGAGGCGGTATCATGAGGGACAAACGCTGGCCAAGGGCCCTGACGGTGGCCGTGGCCGCCGCGGCGGCGGGCCTGCTGTGCTGCGAGAGCGTGTTTTATTTGTTGTATTTTTATTGAAAACTGTTTACATTCCCTGCTTGTTATGATAGAATAATTTATTATCGCAATCAGATCATCCACAAAGGGAGGTACCCCCATGCACTATACTTCTACCCGCGACAACACCCTTTCTGTTTCTTCCAGCTTTGCCATTACCAACGGCATTTCCGTGGACGGCGGCCTGTTCGTCCCTACGGAGATCCCCCGCGTTGACGCGGATTTCATCGCGTCGCTGGTACCCATGACCTATATCCAGCGGGCGAGGGCGGTGCTGTCGCTGTATCTCACCGATTTCCCAAAGGAGGAGATCGAGGCGGACACGCTGGGCGCTTATGAAAAGAGCTTTGCCCACTCCAAAACCGCGCCCGTGGTGAACCTGCGGGACAACGTGAATATCCTGGAGCTGTGGCACGGCCCCACCTGCGCCTTTAAGGATATGGCGCTGCAGCTGCTGCCCTATCTGCTGACGGGCAGCGCCAAACGGGTCTCCGGCGAAAAGGAGATCGTCATACTGGTGGCCACCTCCGGCGATACGGGCAAGGCCGCGCTGGAGGGCTTTAAGGACGTGCCCGGCACGCGCATTCTGGTGTTCTTCCCCAACGACGGCGTCAGCCCCATGCAAAAGCTGCAGATGACCACCCAGCAGGGGAGCAACGTGGGCGTATGCGCCATCCGCGGCAACTTTGACGACGCCCAGACCGGCGTGAAGAAGATCTTTACCGATCCCCGTGTGCGCCAGCGCCTGGCGGGGCAGAACATGGCCTTTTCCTCTGCCAACTCCATCAACTGGGGCCGCCTGGTGCCGCAGATCGTCTACTACTTCTCCGCCTATGCGGAGATGGCCGCCATGGGCCAGATCGCCCTGGGTGACAGGATCAATATCACCGTGCCCACCGGCAACTTCGGCAACATTCTGGCCGCCTGGTACGCCAGGGAGATGGGCCTGCCCGTGAACCGGCTGATCTGCGCCTCCAACGCCAACGACGTGCTGACGGAGTTTTTGACCACCGGTCACTACAACCGCAACCGTCCGTTCCACACCACGGTTTCCCCCTCTATGGATATCCTGATCTCCAGCAATCTGGAGCGGCTGCTGTTCCACCTGTGCGGGGACGACAGCGCGGAGATCAACCGGCTGTTCGGCCAGCTGGCCCAAACGGGCGAGTATACCGTTTCCCCCGCGCTGCTGGAAAAAATCAAGGCTGTCTTCAGCGCCGGGTGCTGCGACGACGAAGCCACCGGGCGCACCATCGCGGAGACCTTTCAAAACGACGGCTACCTCTGCGACACCCACACCGCCGTGGCCATGACGGTGTACGACGCCTACCGCAAGGCCACCGGCGACGCCACCCCCACGGTGATCGCCTCCACCGCCTCTCCCTATAAGTTCTCCGCCGCCGTGCTGGGCGCGCTGGAGGGGAAGGACGTTTCCGGCATGGACGACTTTGAAAAGCTCGCCCGCATCGAGGAGTTGACCGGCACCGCCGCCCCCGCCCAGCTGAAGGCCCTGAAAAACGCCGCGCCCCGCTTTACCGGCGTTTGCACGAAGGAAGAGATGGAGCAGGCGGTGTACAGCTTGCTCGGGATAGAATAAGCAGTCGGAAGTCGTCAGTCGGAAGTCGGAAGTCTTTCAGGGGAACGCCTTTTTCGCAATACATGCCCGGCGTTCTCCGACAAACTCTTTTGACTTCCGACTGATAACGGCGCATGGCGACGAGGTGAAAAAAATGCTCTGCGTCCTTGCTGACCAGATCCTTCTGACTTCCGACTCCCGACTTCCGACTTCCGACTAACAACGGCG
>CAMJYF010000342.1 GCA_946409885.1 uncultured Clostridia bacterium
GCCTGTTCGAGAGCGAATACCTGCGGTACATCGCCAACTTCTCCCAAAAGGTGATCCGCCTGCGGGAGGACGTGGATTCCCTCAGCAGCACCCTCAGCCACGTGCAGGACGCCTATTCCGCCTATCTGGATCTGCAGCTCAACCGCAGCATGAAGGTGTTTACGGTGATGACCAGCATCTTCTTTCCCCTCACCATCATCGCGGGGTGGTACGGCATGAACTTTGTCAATATGCCGGAGCTGCACTGGAAATTCGGCTACGTCTACGTGATCGTTCTTTCCGCCGCCGTCAGCGCCGCCCTCATCTGGATGGGAAAAAAGAAAAAATGGTACTGACGGCCCGGTGGGATGAAAACGGTCCTGTTTTCCGGCCAACAAAAAATCCTCCCGTCCGGGCGTCGGGCGGGAGGATCGTTTGCGGCAGCGAATGTTGATCAAACCAGCGGCACGGTCACGTCGTACAGGGTGATCCATGTGCCGGTGGCAAAGTTGCGGGCGCGCAGCAGCACCTCGTCGTCGTAGGCTTCGATCACCCAGCCGCAGCCGTTGGCCAGATGCCCGCCGTGGATGAAATCGAAATACATGTACGAGGGCAGGTTGATCAGCGTGACGGGGTTACCGTTGTTGTTCTCCAGATACTCCACGGAGCCGTATTTGGCGCCGATTTTGGAGGTCTCCTGCTTGTACCCCGCGTGGATGTGGCCGCTGATATAAAAGACGTTGTCGTACCGCTTCAATATCTCCACCACCTGCGCGGACTGGTCGCCGATGCCGCCCTCGTCCTCCGGGTCATCCTTTTTCAGCTCCCAGTTGTAGGGGAGGCCATGGGACCCGTTGATGGGCTGGTGCAGGAACACAAAGATGGGAAGGCCGTCTGCCGCGGCGGCCTCCATTTCGGCGGCAAACCAGGCCAGCTGCGTATCGCTCAGGTAGGCGTTGGTGTGGTCCGCTTCCGAGCCCAGCGCGATGAAATGGTAGCCGTTGACCACGTCGGAGTAGTACATCTCCGTCACGTCCCGGTCGGAGATCTGCTTGTTGTACCGGATAAAGGTGGGCTTTACGCCGTCCACCGGGTTGTCGAACTCATCGCGGTTGGGGCCCCAGGTATCGTGGTTGCCGGTCACGATCATCGTTTTTCCGGCGATATCGTATTTAGAGACCGCGTCCGCGAACACGTCCCACTGGTCATAGTAGCCGTGGTCGGTAATGTCGCCCACAAAGGCCATCACGTCCAGCTTGTCCTCCGCCTTTTCCATGTCCTCCAGGCCCAGCTCCAGCATCCCCTGGAAGATGAATTTGAAGTTGCCGCGCAGGTGGGTATCGGAGATGGCGCCGAAGCTGACGCGGCAGTCTTCCTGCGCCCGGGCGATCTTCGCCTCTTTCTTGCCCTCGATCAGCCCCAGCGGGGTGGAGACCGTCATCACGACGGAAAGGAATACGCTGAGCAGCTTGACGAAAATTTTCAGAAACATAACGGCAGCAGCCCCCTTTTTTCTTTCATTATATCCCCGGCGGAAACAAAATTCAAGTGATATTTTGCCGATTTAAGTTAATTTTAGACATAGCCGTATACTCTTTTATCAAAACAACAAAAAAACGGAACGGGGAAGGAGCGCGAACCCGATGAAAAAATGGCTGGCGGCGCTGCTGGCGCTGGCGCTGACCGTCTGCGCGGGCTGCGGCGGAGCGAAAAAGACGTGGGACCCCGCGGATGAGCTGCGGGTCACCTTTATCGACGAGGGCAAGGGCGACTGCGTCCTGCTGGAGCGGGACGGCGTTTTTGCGCTGATCGACGCGGGCTACCGGGAGACGGCGGACGCCGTGACCGCCTGTCTGCGGGAGCGGGGCGTGGAAACGCTGGCCTTCCTGATCATCACCCACTACGATAAGGACCACGTGGGCGGCGCGGCAGCTATTGCGGAAAACTTCGCCATATCGCAGCTGTATCTGCCCGGCTACGAGGGCCACAGCAAGTATTATACGGCCCTGATGCAGGTGATCGAAGAACGGTCCCTGCCCGCGCTGCGGGTGACGGAGGACGTGTCCTTTACCCTGTCCGGCGTGGACTTCACCATCTTTGCCTCCCCGGTGGAATACGTCTGGGACGGCACGGAGGAGGGCAACGACAACGACGTTTCCCTGGTGACGGAAGCCCGTTACGGGCAGGATTCCTACCTGTTCGCGGGGGATCTGGAAAAGGCCGGTATCAGCGCGTATCTGGCGGCGGGCCACGGTACTTACGACGTGGTGAAAATGCCCCACCATGGCAGCAAAAAGAATAATACGGACGACTTCATCGAAGCCGTCCGGCCGAAGATCGCCGTCATCACCGACAGCGCCGACGACCCCGCCGAGGACGGTACGTTGACGCTGCTGAAGCAATACGCCGCCAGGGTCTGGCGCACCGCCGTCAGCGGCACCGTGACCGTGACCAGCGGCGGGGTAGGGAAGTACCTTGCGGAGAGCGAGAGGTGAGAGCGGAGTGCGGAGAGCGGAGATATAGCAAGGCGCCTCACACCGTTGAACGCGAAGGGACAGAACGGAGGGCCCCCATCTCCTTTGCCCCTTTTGTAGGGGCGGGCGCCGACCGCCCGGCAAATATGTAAAAAAAATACCGGCGACCGATTTGATCCGGCCGCCGGTTGGTTGACATTTGGGGTTGAATGATGGCGTTACATTTTGCCGAACAGGTGGGCGAAGAAATAGGCGATGGAGTGGAAGAATTTGATGAACCTGCCCACAAAGGTGTTCGGATGAATCTGCCCGCAGTATTTGCATACATTAGAGGTACCGTGGGAGCCGTTATCCATCTCCATGCGGCACGTATCGCACAGACCGTCTCCGTCCGTATCCCGGTGGGAGGTCTTCTCCATTGGCCGCGTCTCTGTGTGGTTGGCGTCGTTTTTGCAGACGCGTTCCTCCACGCCTTCCTCCGTGCAGGTGGGCGGCGTCTTTATCTGCCATGAGCCATAGTTGTGGCCCAAGGGAGCGATGGTCTCCGTGATAACATGGGAAGGGTCGTTGTTGCAGACGCGCACCTTTTCGCCCTCGGCGGTGCAGGTGGGGGCGGTCTTCGTCTGCCAGTCGCCGTAGCTGTGGCCGAGCGGTTCAATCGTCTCCGTCATGATGCGGGCGTCGCACTTCGTGCAGTGCCGCGACCGTG
>CAMJYF010000343.1 GCA_946409885.1 uncultured Clostridia bacterium
CCGATGCCAGCGGCAACCGTTCCACCAGCAGAGTCGTTCTACTGCCTACTGCCTACTGCCTGACTACTCCCTATTCCCTACTCCCTATTCCCTACTCCCTCACAACGATCCTGTCCCGTTCCGCGCCGACGGAAATATACTTGATGGGGCAGCCGACGGCCTGCTCGATAAAGGTCACGTATTTCCGGGCGTTTTCGGGCAGGTCCTCCCAGGTTCTGGCCCCGGAGATATCGCACTGCCAGCCGTCCAGTTCCACGGTGACGGGTTTGGCGTCGTCCAGCGCCGCCGGGAAGGGGAAGTCGTCGGTCTCTTTGCCGTCCACCAGGTATTTCACGCAGACGGGGATCTTTTCCAGATAGCTGAGGATATCCAGCTTGGTGAGGGCGATGGCCGTGGTCCCCTGCATTTCCGCGCCGTAGCGGGTGGCCACCAGATCCAGCGCGCCCACTCTTCTGGGGCGGCCGGTCTTGGCGCCGTATTCGCCGCCCGCCTCCCGCAGGGCGTCCGCCTCCGGCCCGAACCATTCACTGACAAAGGGACCCGCGCCCACGCAGGTGGAATAGGCCTTTACCACGCCGATGACCTCCTCCGGCCGGGCGGAGGGCAGGCCGCTGCCCACCGGCGCGTAGGCCGCCAGCGTGTTGGAGGAGGTGGTGAAGGGATAGATGCCCATATCCAGATCCCGCAGAGAGCCCAGCTGGGCCTCGTACAGGATGCTCTTGCCCTGGGCCTTGGCGGCTTTTAAATACTGATGGGTGTCGGTGATGTAGGGCTTGATTTTGCCGCCAAATTCCTCCACCCAGGCCAGCAGATCCTCCAGCCGCCAGGGCTTGGCGCCGTACACGCCCGTCAGGGTAAGGTTTTTCCATTCCAGCAGGTCCGCCAGGTGCTGCTTCAGCTTTTCCGGGTAGAACAGCTCCCCGGCCATGACGGTCTTCTTTTGGTACTTATCGGAATAAAACGGCGCGATGCCCTGCTTGGTGGAGCCGTATTTTTTATCCGAAAGGCGGTTTTCCTCCAGCTCGTCCAGATCCCGGTGCCACGGCAGCAGCAGCGAGGCGCGGCTGCTGATCTTCAGGTTCTCCGGCGTGAGGGCCACGCCCTGGGCGGTCACCGTTTCCATTTCCTTCCACAGGTTTTCCGCGTCCAGCGCCACCCCGTTGCCGAGGATGTTGACGGTGCCCTTGCGGAAGATGCCCGAGGGCAGCAGGTGCAGCGCGAATTTGCCGTATTCGTTGATGACGGTGTGCCCCGCGTTGCCGCCGCCCTGATAGCGGACGACGACGTCATAGTTTTTGGTGAGCAGGTCAACCATGCGGCCTTTTCCTTCGTCGCCCCAGTTGACGCCCACCACAGCGCAGTCTTTCATAGTTCTCTTACCCCTTTATATATCTGATTTCCGGTTTTCGCTTACGCAAAGAAAATCGGATTGGTAAAGCTGTAAATAAATTCCGGCACGCCCTCGCCGGGATCGTGGCGCTTGAATTTGGTGGCGCCGAAGGCGTAGCCCGCCGCCAGCCTGCCGGTGAGCTGATACCCCACCTGCGCCCGCACAAAACCGCGGGCCTCCACCGTGATATCAAAGGAGACGTTCTCCTCCCGCCGGTGGGCGTGATGGGTGAAGATCTCCCGGTCGTTGTTGAACACCCGCAGGGTCTGGCCCCGGCGCAGGAAGTCGCAAGCCACCGTCACGCAGCGGTCTTTCGCCAGGTCCGCGGTATCGCCGGGGACTTTCTCGCCGCAGGTGAGGAACAGCCGCGCCGCCTTGGGGGAATTGGTGACGAACGCGTGCCCGCCCCGGATGGCCTCCAGCACGTCAGCCATGGTGTTGGAATAGGCGTACACATAGGTGGTGGGGGAAGCCAGCAGCCGCGTCACATAGTAATCCCGGTGGAAATCACTGCCGCCGATGGCCGGGATGAAGGTACCCTCCAGCAGCAGACTGTGCCACCAGTCCATGCAGTAGACGTTGTCGTTGTGCATGGGGGAATTCCACACCTCCACGCTGTCCGGCTCAATGCCGTCCAGCCCCAGCCGCCACAGCAGGCTGCGGTCCAGCGGATGGTTGACGCTGAGGTGCGCCCCACGGGAGCGGAAGAAGTCGATCAGCTCATAATAGTCGTCCTCGGTCTGCGGCCGGTTGATGGCCCGCACCAGCATATGCTCCCCGAAGACGTTGGCGTGGCCCAGGTTGCTTGAGATCTCCAACCCCGGAAAAATGCCCACGCCCTTGTAGTTGAATTCGGTCTCGCCGGGAGTGTTGTAGTTATGATCGGTAATAAAGGCGAAATCCAGCCCCTTTTTGTATAATGCCTCATAGAGCTCTTCCGGCGTCTTCGCGCCGTCGGAATTGGTGGTGTGCAGGTGGCAGTCGCCCTTGAGCCAGTGTCGGTTTCTCATCTTTTTCTCCCCTTCTTCAAATTGTAGTTTAGCGCGCTGTTGCCCATGCGGTAGCGCGGCACCTCAGTGCCGCTATTGGGAAATGTTACTTTTAAGCAATTTATATTCTCATTGCACGTTTCCCGTATAAAACAGGCGTTTCCTAACAAAACAGTTCGATTAAAAATGTTGTTTTCGTCTGTAGCGGCACTGAGGTGCCGCGCTACCGAGTCCGCTCGACAAATCCCGATTTTCTGAAAAGAAAGGCTCCTTGAACGCTTTTTGTGTTGACAATTGTTATCATATATGATACCATTCAGGCAAGCGAGGTGAGAAGATGGCGGAAGACAACTGTGTGCTCCAACGGCGGCGGGAGATCGTCTCCCAATTGACGCGGGCGCGGCTGGAAAAGGGCCTGTCGCAAGCCCGGCTGGCGGAGCTGGTGGGCACCCAGCGCTCCAACATCAGCCGCATCGAAAACGGCGGGCAGAATCTTTCGCTGGATCTGCTTATCAAAATTGCCAACGCGTTGGGAAAGGACGTCAGCGTGATGCTGCAGGAAAACAGGACAACGGGCAGCCGTTATGAATTAAGGCTTTATGACGATCCCCTTGTTGTCTTTTCGCTGGAAGAAAAGGGGCTGGAGGGACTGACGGCGGAGCTGCTTTCTTTTGACGCAAGCCGTCAACATCTGCTGCCCGTCGATCTGGAACTGTCCGGGAAAGGGATCGTCAGGTGGCTGTCCCGGCGGGTGATACCGAAAAATCGGGCCTTTGTCCATGA
>CAMJYF010000344.1 GCA_946409885.1 uncultured Clostridia bacterium
ACACCTTGCACCTTACACCTCCGCCCCCCCCCCTTCATCGGCCCGGGCTCCCTCGCTTCCCTCATTCCCCGGCCGCCAGCACGCAGTCCGCGATCACGTCCCCTATCAGCCGGGCGGCGTAGGCGGCCTCCTCCAGGGTGTTGACCTCGGTGCCGATCTCCAGCAGCGCGCCGTTTTCCGTCAGGTCCATATTGTAGCGGCGGGGACAGAAGAACAGCGGCTTCATCAGCCCCATGTATTTGCTCTGGGCGGCCTTTTGCAGCGCCAGCGCGAACCGCAGATTGGTCTCCCACCCGGGATATTCAATTCCGTTTTCCTCCGCGCCCGCGATGATCATCACCTGCGCCGCCTTTTTGCCGTTGATCACGGCGGTGGGCTTTACGTGTTTCCCCCCGTCCCGAAAGGCGTCCCGGTGTACGTCGATGACGATCTTCAGGGTGGGGTATTCCTCCAGATACCGCAGCGCCGCCTCCCGGGAGCGGGCGTAGGCGCCGTCGTACTCGTCGTCGTAGATCTCCGTGTCGTGGATATAGCCCACGCCACGCCCCGCCAGCACGGCGCACAGCTCGTCGCCCACCCGCACCATGTTCCGGTCGCTGTTCCTGCGGTGGGTGGGCTGGTCCGGATAATACAGCCCGTCGCCGTTCAGCGCGTAGCTTTCCGTGGTGTGGGTATGGAACACCAGCACGGTGGGCGCGGCCGCGTCCGCCACCGTCAGGGGAGCGCCCTCCTCCAGCAGGGCGGCAAAATCCGGCGACTGCGTTTCTGTTGTGTTGCGGATCGCCACGTCGCCGATAATGTCGGTGGCGTGATCCGTGACAAAGAATTCCTCCCGCACGCCGTCCTCGCCCTCTTCCGCCGGGTATTCCTCGGCAAACGCCTGTTCCATGGCGGCGATATCCGCCGGCGTCATCGTCAGATCGGCGTGTTCGCCGGTACTGTCGGCGACTCCTTCAGAGGGGGCGGGATTGTCGTCCCGCTCCGTCGGCGTCCGCTCCTGTTCCTCCCGCAGGGTCAGCGCCTCCACCGTTCCCCCCATCCGCCGCGCCTTGCCGGCCGCCCGCGCCGCCATCGTCACCGTCAGCAGCAAAATAAGCGCGGCCGCCGCCAGCCTGCGCCAATCTCCCGAACCGTTCTCCCGCATAAAGCCGCCTCCCGGAAAAGTATATGCGGGGGGAGGGGGCGATATGAGGGAGAGCGGAGTGCGGAGAGCGGAGGGCGGAGATGGGATGCGGTGCGGCATGGCGCTGTTTTAATGCGGAGGGCGGAATGCGGAATGCGGAGTTGACGGTGCGCTTGGGATGGATTGCGATCCGGATTGTCAGGTCCCGCCTTTTCCCCCTTTTCATGGGGTCCCCCTGAGCCTCCTCACAACTCACAACTGACGACTCACGACTGGCAACTTACAACTTACAACTTACAACTCACGACTGGCGACTCGCGACTGCGGCGCCTCGCGCCGCCCCTCTACATCAGCGCCGCGATCTCCTCCCGGGTCAGGCCCTTCTGCAGCACGCAGTTGACGGCCAGCGCGATGAATTTCGCGGCGGAGGAGGTGATCACGTCCGTGTCCCGGGGGGTGACCATCATTCCGGCGTATTCCTCCGGCGGCTCGGCGCAGTCCTCATAGGCCCCCAGCACGTCGTGGGCCAGGCTGACCGCGTCCACCACCGTGGGCACCCCCACGGCGATCACCGGCACCCCCAGCGTCTCCTTGTTTACCGCCTTGCGGCTGTTGCCCACGCCGGAACCGGGCTGTATGCCCGTGTCGCAGAGCTGCACGGTTTTAGCCAGCCGGGTCACGCTGCCGGCGGCCAGCGCGTCTATGGTCAGCACCGCCGCCGGACGGATCTTTTTTACCACGCTGGCAATGATCTCGGTGGTCTCAATGCCCGTCCGCCCCGCCACGCCGGGGGTCAGCACGCTTACCGTGCGCAGGTCCGTCAGCCCCAGCTCCCGCCTGGTCTCCTCCGGCAGGTGACGGGTGGCGATGATCTGCCCCGCGCATTCCGGCCCCAGCGCGTCCGGCGTGATGGCGGTGTTGCCCAGCCCCACCGCAAGGATATCCCCCGCGGGGGGCAGCAGCTGCTCCAGCGCGGCGCACAGGGCGTCGATCCGCCCGTCGGAAAGGCTGGCGCCGTCGGGAAAGCCCCTCGTCTCCAGCGTGATATACGTTCCCACGGGCTTGGCGATGGCCTCCGCCCCCTGCCGGTTCAGGATGCGGATCACGGTGGTCACGCAGTCGCCGTTGTCGCTGCGTTCCATGGTCACGCCGGGCAGCTCGCCCGCCCGGCACATCTCCCGCCGCTCCAGCGCCAGATCGGTTCGTATCATTCAGCTCACATCCGTTATTCTTGCTGTCTTTATTATGCGCCGTCGGGCGCCTGTCCAAACAAAAATATTTTTCAAAAAAAGTGTTGCAATTGCGTTTTCTTTATGGTATCATTGGTTTCTAAAGAAGGAGGTGTCAGGAACTATGCCCAATATTAAGTCCGCAAAAAAACGCGTACTTGTCAACAGGACGAAGGCTGCCCGCAACAAGTCGGCCAATTCCGCTCTGAAGACCGCCA
The DNA here is from genome assembly GCA_946409885.1 of uncultured Clostridia bacterium. Taxonomy (GTDB): domain Bacteria; phylum Bacillota; class Clostridia; order Oscillospirales; family Acutalibacteraceae; genus RUG806. Next base: position 2,571 of record CAMJYF010000344.1, read on the forward strand.
TCAAGAAGGCCAACATCGCCATCGAGACCAACGCGGCCGATAAGGAAGCGGTTGTGAAAGCCGCCTGTAAAAAGATCGACCAGGCTGCCGCCAAGGGTCTGATCCACAAAAACAACGCGGCCCGCAAAAAGTCGGCGCTTGCTCTCAGGCTGAACAAGTCCAACGCGTAATCCGCCGCGCGCGGTACCGGTGCGCCGTAACCTCCGGCGCGGTTCCGCCGCCATTCGGTAAACGGACCGTGTTCAACCGTTTACCGGCTATTCTGAAAGGACGGTATCCCTGATGAAAAAGATTTGCAAGATCGTTGCGATCATTATTGCCATTGCCGCCGCTATCGCCGGCATTTATGTGGTCATCACCAAGTTGATCAACAAGAAGCAGAATGCCTCCGACGAGGAGAATTACGTTTCCTGCTCCTGCGAAGAGGATTTCACTTCCGAAAAAATAGGGTAACAGCGGCGCGTCCGCCTGTTCCGGATATGTTTGCCGCAGCGCCCGCTTTGGCGGGGGCCGGGCGCAGCATCAAAAAAAGACGGCTCTGCCGTCTTTTTTTACGCTCTGCTGTTTCAATCGCCGATCAGGGTGTTGA
>CAMJYF010000345.1 GCA_946409885.1 uncultured Clostridia bacterium
CCAGATTGTTCTTGGATTGCACACGCTGCTTGCCGGTGTTCATCAGCAGGAAGCAGCCGGTACCGTAGGTGTTCTTCGCCTGTCCGGGTTTGAAGCACGCCTGACCGAACAGGGCGGCGGGCTGGTCACCGATGGCGGCGCAGATGGGGATGCCGGCCAACGCCTCAATGCCCGGGATGCCCTGCGCCACGGCGCCGTATACCTCGCTGGAGGGGGCTACCCGGGGCAGGATGCTCATCGGGATATCCAGCTTGTCGCAGAGATACTTATCCCAGCACAGCTTATCCACGTCGAACAGCATGGTACGGGAGGCGTTGGAATAGTCGGTGACGTGAACGCGGCCGTTGGTCAGGTTCCAGATCAGCCAGGTATCGATGGTGCCGAACAGAAGATTGCCTTCCTCCGCCAGCTGGCGCGCGCCCTCCACGTTGTCAAGGATCCATTTGATCTTGGTGGCGGAGAAATACGCGTCGATGATCAGGCCCGTGTGGTCCTTGATGTAGTCGCCCAGGCCTTCCGCCTTCAGCTCCTCACACATGGCGGCGGTACGGCGGCACTGCCATACGATGGCGTTATAAACCGGTTTGCCCGTTCTCTTGTCCCACAGCACGGTGGTCTCGCGCTGGTTGGTAATGCCGATGGCGGCGATATCCTTGGCCTCGATGCCGCCGTCGATCAACGCTTCGGCAACAGCTCTCAGCTGGCTTTTCAGAATCTCTTCGGGATCGTGCTCCACCCAGCCGGCCTTGGGATAGATCTGCGGATACTCAAACTGCGCTTTTGAGACGATCGCGCCCTGTTTGTTGAAGATGATCGCCCTTGAACTGGTGGTGCCTTGGTCCAGTGAAAGAACATACTTGAGCATATTGTGATTCCTTTCTCTTAAAATGATTACTATCTATAATAAAATAAATAACAAAAGAAGTCAAGAAAAATGCCGATTTTCTGATAATTCTCCGGATAATATATCGCGGAAAGTCTTTCCCGACAGTGTTACAGCGTGGAAAGCATCTGCGCGAACAGGGCGTTGGCCCACGCGAACCAGCTTCTGGTGAAGTCCGCCGGATCGTCCTTGTGGAAGGATTCGTGCATAAAATTCTTTCCTGCGTGGGTATTGGCCAGCGTTTGAAGGCATTCCTCCTTTTCCGCCGGATCGGTGGATGTGAGGATCTGCATGACCAGTGAGATATGCCAGATCTTGTCTTTTCCCGTATGGGGGCTGCCGAGCCCCTTGGCCGCTTTGCCCTCAAAATAGAACGGATTGGCAGGGGAGAGGATGAATTTTCTGGTATTCTGATAGATCAGATCGTCCTTATCGCAGTAACCGAGGTACGGCATGGCCAGCAGGCTGGGGGAGTTGGCGTCGTCCATCAGCAGGTGGTTGCCCAGCCCGTCCGTCTCATAGGCGTACATTTTGCCGATGCCCGGCTGCTCCACAACGCCGAACCGTTCGATCCCTTCTTTGATCTCACCCGCCAGCTTTTCACAGCGCAGCGCGCTTTCCTCATCGGAATATCCCTCCCGCAGCAGCAGCGCGGCCTTGTTCATGGCGCAGTACGCCATCATATTGGCGGGGATCAGATAGTTATATACACAGCGGTCGTCGGAGGGGCGGAATCCGGACCAGGTCATGCCGGTATAGCCCACCGGATTGCCTTTGCCGTTGTTGGGGATAGTATCCGTCTCGGGGCAGTCCTTCCGGATAAAGTAATAAGAAGAATTCTCCGCGTGGCGCTGCTCCAGCGAAAAAACACGGAGGATATTCAGCAGCATGGCGCGGAAATCCTCCGTAAAAGCGGAGCCGTCCTTCGTCACCTCATAGTAATCCGAAGCGAGATAGACGGAGGCGCAGAGGGAATCTACCTCGTACTTGCGCTCCCAGATATAGGGGGAGGAAAAATCCGTGTCGTCCCTGTGGGATTTTTCATGGGCGATCTCGTTGAAGGCGTTGGAGTAGGGATCCAGGTTGACGTAGAAGACGTGCCTTCTGATCACGCCCTTCATGATCTCGCACAGCTCTTGGCTCTCTTTGCAAAGGGGCATATACGGACGCAGCTGCGCGGCGGAATCCCGCAGCCACAGGGCGGGGATATCGCCCGTGATGACAAAGTAATCTCCGTTGTCGCATTGCTTCACAGTGGTTTCAATGGTGTTGAGGTAACATTGCTTTGCCAGCGGGGCCAACGCCGGAAAGCGCTCCCTCGTTTTCTGTTCCAGCTGTTCCGCGCAGGCGAGCAGCGGTGAAGGAATCGGTATCATAATGGTATCCTTTCAAAAAAGCCCGGAATAATCCGGGCGTGATGGCAGTTCGCAGTTGTGCTTATTTCTTGTTTTTGCTGAGATATTTCCAGCAGTAGGCAGCGATCGCGGCGCCGATCAGGGGGGCGACGATAAACACCCACACGTTTTTCAGTGCGTCGCCGCCGGCAAACAGGGCGGGGCCGAAGCTTCTGGCGGGGTTGACGGAGGTACCGGTAAAGCCGATGCCGAGGATATGCACCAACGTCAGCGTCAGGCCGATCACAAGGCCCGCGATCTGGTCGTTCTTTACCTTGGAGGTCACGCCGAGGATGGCCAGCACGAACACAAAGGTAAGGATCACTTCGATCAGCAGGGATTTTGCGATGCTGCCGTCATACAAACCGTTGGTGCCCAGACCGCTGCTTTTCGGGAAGAAAACCAGCAGGAGAGCGCCGCCCAGAATGCCGCCGACGAACTGGGCGATCCAGTAGGTCACGGCGTCTTTCAGTGAGATCTTGTTGGAAATAAACATGGAAAGCGTGACGGCGGGATTGATATGGCATCCCGAAATGTTGCCGATGCTGTAAGCCATGGCGACGATCACCAGACCGAAAGCGACCGCGGTCGCGAGATACCCCCCGGTGACGTCGCAACCGATCACACAGGCGGTGCCACAGCCAAAGAATACCAGTACGGCAGTGCCGATCAGTTCGGCGATACAGGCTCTGAGATTGATTTTGTTCATTTACTAACACTCCTTTCTTTTTTATTATAATGCCGCATAAAGTATTTTTCAAGCGTTTTTTTGTAGTCTACAATTATTTTTTATTTTTGATTGATTCTTTTGACAAAATGTGTTATGATATGAAAAATGACGCTTATCTGTAGGAAGTTGAAAA
>CAMJYF010000346.1 GCA_946409885.1 uncultured Clostridia bacterium
ACAGGTTGTTGGCCACCCCCAGAAAGGAGATGATCGCCGTTTCGGCCACCTTGTCCAGCTCAAAAATCTTGCGGTACACGCCCACGGGCATGTCCTCCGGGATCTCCGGGGCCAGCGTTTTGAACTGGTAGGGGCAGTTGAGGTAGACGGGCTCCTCATAGCCCTCCCGCTGCCAGTCGGCCGGGACCTTTATCGTCTTGAATTTCACTTTCAGGGAATCCAGCCTGTCCGGAACGTCGGCAATGGAATTGTAAAAACGGAAATCCCACTCGCCGGAAAGCACCCGGACCATATCGGATTCGTAACGCTCCCGGATGGGGGGGACGGCGCGCAGCGCGTCCTTGTCCGCGTAGGGGATGGCGTAGGCTCTGGGGGAAAGCTTGTTCTTTTCGAAAATGCCGAAATCGTTGTGTAATTTTTTGTTGATCTGGTATTTCAAAAGTAAACGTCCTTTCTTTTTATGATTATTTCTATCATAGCACAGAAAAAACAAAAAAACAATATAATATTTGTTTGACAATCGCGTGATTTTCGTTCATAATAGAGCTATCATCGGATAAAGAGGTTGTTGCAATGTCCGGAATCAGGATCACGGCGGCCTTATTGGCCGCTTGCCTGCTGCTGACGGCGGCAGCGGGCTGCAAAAAAAAGAAGGGCGGCGAGGAGCTCCCCTCCAGATATAGCTACACACCGGCGCCGGAGACCACGGAGCCGGAGGTTACCACCGAGGACGCCCGGGACTTTCAGAAGGCCTTCCAGAAGGATCTTTCGTGGCAGAAGAACTATCTGGTCCGGTACCGCTATTTCAACGCCGCCCAGAACGTGAACAACGCGGAGATCGTGGAAAAGCGGGCCTCCACCGCCTTTTCCGTGGAGTATACCGATACCGGTCTGCTGCTGTACTACAAGGCCAACGGGAACAACACGGATTATTACGTGATCGACCCTGCCTCCGGCAGCGGCCCGGTCCACTCCGTCATCGCCGGAAAGCAGATATCGTCCCTTTCCAGCATGTTCATGAAGCTGTCCAACGTGAACGCCACCCTGCCCGCCCAGAGCAACGTGCTGTATATGTACGACGAGCCGGTGGCCGGGCGCGCCTGCCACAAGTATATCCAGCGGGCCTACGCGGACGCGAAGCTGACCGAGACCGTCTACGTCTGGATCGACGCGGAATACGGCTTTGCCATGAAGTGCGAGGATTACGACGCGGCGGGGCAGCTGAAGACCTCGTGGGAAGCGACGGAGTTTGCCGCGGGCGGCGTGACGGCGGAGGATGTGTACGTGGATCTCTCCGCCTATCAGTTTACGGAGGAAGTGGGATGAACGTTTACGATTTCGACAACACCATCTACCGGGGCGAAAGCGTGCTGGATCTGTTCTTTTTCTACATGAAGCGGGACCCGTACCTGATCCGCTATCTCCCCAGGGTGTTTCACGCGCTGGCAAAATACAAGGCCGGAAAGCTGACGGTGGAACAGGCCATCGCCCAGTACGCCTCCTTTGTGGAGGATTATTTCAGCAACATCGCGGATTTTCACGCGGATTCCGTCGCGTTCTGGGACGGGCATATGAAGAATATCAAGCCCTTTTACGCGGCGCTGCAGAAGGAGGACGACGTGATCGTCACCGCCTCGCCGGAGATCAATATGCGGGAGATATGCCGGCGGCTTGGCATCAAGCACTGCGTGGGCAGCGTGATCGATGAAAAAACCGGCAAAATTACCCGCCTGTGCATGCGGTCCCGAAAGATCCCCGCCTTTCTGGAGGCCTTTCCGGACGCGCATATCGACAACTTTTACACCGATTCCCCGAAGAACGACGCGCCGCTGATCCACATGGCGGAGCACGCCTTCGCGGTAAAAGGCAATAAAATCACACAGATCAAATGAGGTAACAGTATGGAGCATCTGAACCCCGTCAGTTTTGACAAAGTGGATATCACCGGCGGCTTTTGGGCGGACAAGCAGAAGCTGAACCGGGACGTGACCATCCGTGCGGTCCGGGACCGTTTCGCGGATACCGGACGCTTTCAGGCCTTCGCCTGCGGCTGGAAGGAGGGGAGCGACGAGCCGCGCCCCCACTACTTCTGGGATTCCGATATCGCCAAATGGATGGAAAGCGCCGCGTACATCATCGCAAAAGAGCCGGACGCGGAGCTGGAAAAGAACGTAGAGGACGTGATTGACCAGATCGAGAAGAACCAGTGCGAGGACGGCTATTTCAACATCTACCATCAGGTGGTGGAGCCGGAGCTGCGCTTCAAAAACCGGGACCACCACGAGCTGTACTGCCTGGGCCATCTGATCGAGGCGGCGGTGGCCTGGTATAACGCCACCGGCCGGGACCGTTTCCTCAATATTCTTGATAGATACATCGACCTGGTCATCCGCGTTTTCACGGTGGAAAAAACCTCCTCCTTCGCCACCCCCGGCCATGAGGAGATCGAGCTGGCGCTGTTCAAGCTGTACCGGCTGAAAAAAGACAAAAAGTACCTTGATCTCGCCATGTTCTTTTTGAACGAGCGGGGCGTGAACGAGGAGAATATCGGGGAGTGGTGCAGGGGCAAGTACCACCAGTCCCACCTGCCCGTCCGGCAGCAGCGCACCGCGGAGGGCCACGCCGTGCGGGCCTGCTACCTCTATTCCGGCATGGCGGACGCGGCAAAGGAGACCGGCGACCCGGAGATGCTTTCCGCCTGTCAGGATCTGTTCCGGGATATCACCGGGCGGAAAATGTATATCTCCGGCGGCATCGGCTCCAGCAACAAAGGCGAGGCCTTCACGATCCCCTACGACCTGCCCAACGACACCGCCTACGCGGAGACCTGCGCGGCCATCGCCCTGTCCTTTTTCGCGGACCGCATGAAGGAGATCGAGCCCGATTCCAGGTACGCGGATATCGTGGAGCGGGAGATGTACAACGGCGTGCTGTCGGGCCTCTCGCTGGACGGCAAGGCCTTTTTCTATGAGAACCCGCTGGAGATCAACCTGGCCGACCATACGCGCCACGTCAGCGTCAACGACCACGACCGCCTGCCCATCACCCAGCGGCTGGAGGTCTTCGGCTGCTCCTGCTGCCCGCCCAACGTGACCCGGTATATCGCCTCCCTTGGGGGC
>CAMJYF010000347.1 GCA_946409885.1 uncultured Clostridia bacterium
GAGACCGTGCTGTTCAACCGCTTTGACCTGTGGGAGGACGGCGAGGACCCGCCCATCCCCGACGTAACGGAGGCCTTCCGCGCCCAGCGGGCCGCCCTGGACCGGGGGGATTACGCCGCCGCCAACAGCGACAACATCGGCCGCGCCCTGCGGGAGAAGGGCTACGGCGCCCGGTGCGGCTGCCCCCATCCGCTGGGGCGGCTGGAGCTCCGTTTCGTTCCGCCCGCCCTGTTCCGGCATTACCGCCGGGGGATCGACCTGCAAACGGGCGAGGCTTTTGTGGCATTTACGGTGGATGGCTGCCGGTACAGCCGCCGGGCCTTCGTTTCCCGGGCGGCGGACGTGACCGCGATCCGCTTTACCGCCGACCGTCCCTTTACCCAGACCGTTGCTTTCCGCCTGTACAACGAAGAGACGGAAAGCGAAACCACCCCCGGCGGCCTGTTCCGCGCCTCCGGGGACCGCTATACCGCCGCCCGCGTCGCCATCACGGGAGAGTACGCGGCGGAAGTCTGCGGCGATGGCATGCGGGTGACGGGGACGGATTACACCCTGCTGATCCGCTGTGCCTCCCACGGCTCAGATGACTCGCTGGAAGCCGTAACGGGCAAAACCTATGACGAGCTGCTGGCGGAACATATTGCCCTGCACCGGCCTCTGTACGACGCCGTATCCATAGAGCTGGCGGAAGACGCGGCCCACGAAGCCGCCAACGAGCGGCTGCTGGCCGAAGCCTATGAGGAGGAGGCCTCCCCCGCGCTGCTGGAACGGCTGTGGCGGTTCGGGCGGTACCTGTTTATCTCCGCCACCCACGAAAAGGGGTATCCCGTGCCCCAGTACGGCCTGTGGCACGGCGCGGACCACCTGGTGTGGAGCCAGCTGGTGGCCAACGAAAACGTGGAGCAGATCTACTGGCACGCCATGGCGGGGGGTCTTTCCTACGCCCTGCCTCCCCTGCTGCGGTACTACACCGCCAAAACGGAGAAATTCCGTGAGTGCGCCAGGCGGGTGTTCGGCTGCTCCGGCATCTGGATCTCCGCCTACACCTCGCCGCTGTCCGGAGGCGTATGCGTGCCCGTTTCGGTCATCGACAACTGGATCGGCTGCGCGGGGTGGCTGGCCCGCCATTTCTGGGAGTATTATTGCTACACCGGGGACGAGGCCCTGCTGAAGGACGAAATATTGCCGTTTATGTATGAGGCGGCGCTGTTCTACCGGGATTACGCGGTGACGGAAAACGGGGAACTCCGCCTGTATCCCTCCGTCTCCCCCGAAAACACCCCCTCCGGCGGCGCGGGGGAGGTGGCGCAGAACGCCACCATGGACTTTGCCATCCTGAAGGAGCTGCTGACCAACCTGCTGACCGGCATGGAAATCACCGGCCAATACCAGGAGGAGGCGGATTCCTTCCGGGCGCTGCTGGCCGCCATCCCGCCCTATCAGGTCAATGAGGACGGCGCGGTGAAGGAGTGGATGCGCCCGGACCTGAGGGATCACTACGCCCACCGGCACCTCTCCCACATCTACCCGGTATTCCCGGGGACGGAGGTGTCGGAGCAGTCCGACCCGGCGCTGTGGGCGGCCTTTCAAAAGGCGGTGGACCTGCGGGAGCTGGGCGCCCAGTCCGGCTGGTCGCTGGCGCACATGGCCTGCATTCTGGCCCGTATGGGCCGGGCTGAGCCTGCCGCGGAATGCCTTGACGGCATGGCCAAGGGCGTGCTGCTGAGCAACCTGTTCACCACCCACAACGACTGGCGCATGATGGGCACCACCGTCAACTGGGACGGGGAGTGCTTCGTGCAGCTGGACGCGGCCTTCGGCGCGGTGAACGCCGTGCAGGAGATGCTGTTCCGCTGGCAGAACGGCACGCTGTACCTGCTGCCTGCCCTCCCCCGCCGCCTGCCAGGCGGCCGCGCGCGCGGCTTCCGCTTCCCCGACGGCCAGGCGGATATCGAATGGACCGCAGCCGGAACAACGACCCTCACTGTGACCGCCCGGCGCGGCTTTACCGCCGCCCTGGTGCTGAAGGGCGTCCCCCGCGGCCAAATCCGGCTGGCCGCGGGCGAGACCGTAACGATGACCTTCCCGGAATGACAGAAAACCGCGGCGGACAGTTACCCGCCGCCGCGATCATTTTATCTTGCTTTCATGAACCTTCAGACGGTGCCCGACACGGTCAGCACAACCGAACCGGGTGTGACGACCCAGGCGCCTTCCGCGTTCTGCGCGTAGGTGGCCGCGGGAACGGTGATCTGCCCCGGGACCGTTTCAAACGCGCCGGAAGCGGCGTCATAGGTATAATCCGCGGTCTCCGCGAGCGGTTCGCCGTTCAGCAGGACCGTCAGATCCGAAAGGATGGGGTCAAACACGTCGGAAAGGACGACCCCGTCCGCCGCGCCCGCTTCCGCCGCGCCGGTGTTCTGCAGCACGAAGGTATAGGTGATCTGTCCGTTCTCCCCCACCACCGCGGGCTCCACGGATTTGGCGACCGTCAGCGCGGGGTCGGCGGACATGGGCACCGTAGCCGCGGCCGTCAGCACGGTCGCGCCGCCCGTCAGCGCAGCGGTATTGGTGATTTCCGCTCCTTCGCCCAGCGGCGCGTAGGGGGTGACCCGCGCTTCATACACCAGCAGGGCGCTGGCCCCTGCTGGCAGGTCCAGCCCGCTGACGGTCAGGGGCGGACCGGGGTTGACAGTCAGCGCGCCGGCGGGCTGCGGCACGCCGTTCAGATAGAACAGCAGGCTGTTCTCCACGTACGACAGCGCGTACTGCGGCTGCTTTTCCGCGGGACCGGCGCCAAGGTCGTCCGTGACGGTCAGCCCGGTCATATCTTCAGTGCCGTCGTTGTTCAGACTGAGCACGTAAGCGATCCGTTCACCGGGCGTGTAATCCTGCGAAACCGCCGTTTTGGCAAACGCGGCGCTGTCCGTCAGCTCACCCGTGACGATGTTGGATTGTGTGGTAAACCCGCGGTAGCGCAGGCTTGCCTGATTTTGAAATACTGCCATATGCATCCTCCTTTGACAGTGGCCGGAACGCGTGTCCGGCGAACGCGGGGCTATGGCTCCCCGCATTCACAGTGTATGCCGGAAAGGGCAAAACGACACCGGCAATCA
>CAMJYF010000348.1 GCA_946409885.1 uncultured Clostridia bacterium
AAAGCGGTCCGCGCCGCACAGAGCGCGGTAGGTCTCCCCCGACGCGCCGTACAGTGACACATTGAGGCGGGTGGGATGGATCCGCTCAAACAGGTCCGCAGCCCGGCCCAGCAGGGAGCCGTTGGTGTTGACGGAAACGCTCAGGCCCAACCGGCCCAGCCGGGTGTAGATCTCCGGGAAATCCTCCCGCAGCAGAGGCTCGCCCCCTGTCAGCAGCAAAAACAGCATCCCGGCGTCCGCCGCCTGACGGCCCAGGTCGATCCACTGACCGGCGGTCAGCTCCCCTTCCCGGTCTCCCTCCCGTTCGCCTTTGTGGATATAGCACATGCGGCAGCGGAAGTTACAGCGGCGGGTCAGCTCAAAGGTGCCCGACAGGGGCACCCCCGCGGCGGCACTTTTGCGGTGCAGCCAGGCGGAGATACCCGCCTCCACCCCGGGGTTGGGCAGCAGGTTCGTTCGTTCATCCATTTACTGCGCCGCCTCCGGTGGGTTTTCACAGTCGATGAACAGGATATCGCAATCCTGCACCGACAGATTCTGCGAGCTCATGGAGGCCTCCGCACCCGCCGCCAGATCGGCAAACCGCACCCGGTAGGTGATGCCGCCCAGGTAGCCCTGCGAATCGGACCGCTTGTAGTAGACGTAGATCTCCCCCGCCACGGGCCGTGAGGTAATGTTGCGCAGCGTCAGCACGTGGCCGTTGACGCTCACCGAAAAGGTATCCGGGTACAGCGTCGGGGCTTCCTCAAAGAATCCCTTGCTGTCAAACCGGATGCCGTTGGCGGCGGAACCGGCAAACGGGGCGCGGTTCTGCTCCAGCAGCAGCGCGGAACGGCCCGGCAGCAGCGTGGTGCAGGTAAAGTGCAGGTCTCCCGCGCCGGTGGACACGGTGATCTCCGCGTAGCGCAGCGCCTGGCCGGAGCGGTTTTCCACCCGGATAGCGGCCACGTTGTCCACCTCCTCGTTGGAGCCGTCCTCCACATAAGGGCCGGCGTAGGCGAACAAGTCGCTGAACGCGAAGCCCTCCTTTTCCGTCACAAAGGTCTCCGTGGTTTCCTCCGGTACCGCTGCGCTCTCTCCCGCCGCGTCCGTGGCGGTGGCGGGCCTTCCCTCCTGCCCGGGGGTATGACCGGCGCAGCCGGCCGTTGACAACGCCAGCGCCAGCGCCAGCGCCGTTATCATGATTTTTTTCATGGGAATCCTCCTGTTCATAAAAAAATGCCGACAGAACCCTCCGCCGACAATTATATGCGATTCTCTTGTGTTGTGTCAAGCGCCAGCGCCTTTTTCAGGCAGTCTACGGCCCCTTCGTCGGGCAGACACCGCAGCGCGTAAAACGGAAGGCTGGCGGCGATGGCTTCCGCGGCGTTCAAAAACAGCGCCATCTGCTCCGGATCGGCCCTGTCCACCGTGCCGCCCTCCAGCAGGGCGCGGAAGGCCTCCCCCGCCGTGGCGCGCCGCGCCTCGTTTTCTTTTCCCTGCGACAGGATCACCACGGCGCGGATGGGCGCGTCCACCCGGCGGCAGATCTTGCTGGTGCCAGCGTAGGGCGTGGCGCAGGCGTAGCATACGCCGCCCCGCGTTTCGATCAGCGCCCTGTCGCCGTTGACCGTCTCCGCCCCGGCATGGCGCTCCCACAGGGCCGCCTGAGTCGACTTGCCCGTCTGCTTGGGCGCGGTGAACAGGATCGCCTGCCCGCCGTACAGAACAAACGACGCGTGCAGGAAGACCGATCCCCTGCGCAGCAGCAGACGGGGCAGATCGATGATCTCAGAAACAACAAACGACGTCAGCGGCATGCCGGAGGCTGTGTTGACCTCCGCCTCCACTGCGCCGTTATCGCGGTATTCCGCTACCCACAGCAGCATACCCTGCAGGTCCCTCACCACGGCTGTCGCGCCGTTTTCCGTCCGGTACCATTCCGCGCCGGGCGTATGGCGCGGCTTTCCCGGCGGGACCTGCGGATCCGCTTTGTTGCGGATCCGCACGGTCAGGTCGGCCGGTCCCGGGGGGCAGGCGAACTGCTCCCACCGGTCGCTTTCCGTAAACGGCGGGGCGGACAGGCACAGCGTGGCTGAGCCGAACCGGTAATACCGTTCAGGATGTGAATATGTTGTTGTTGTCAGCGGGCGCATGGTAACAGATCATGTCGTCGACGTCCGGTCCGGTATACTCGCAGATGCTCTCGTCCTGGTATATATTCATCTCAAATCCAACGTCGATGGTGATGGAGCACAGCCCCATGGCGAAATTCGCGATACCCTCGCAGCTGGAGGAAACGGATGATCCGATCGAGAGAGCTTCAAAGCGGATAGCCGGCTTTAAATAACTCTTTTTCACTTTTCATCATCCTCTGCTGAATAACTTGGAAATGAATTCAATGATCTTGCGGAAGAACGCAAGGATGCGGTCAAGGAAGCCACGGATGCCCTTCTGCACCGTATTGGCAGTGTTCTCTTCATCCTCATCTACGTTGGCGCCGTTATCATCGTATTCGTAGTGATAGCCCAGCGAGGGGATGGAGACGCGGAACGTAACGCTCTCGCCGTTCTCATCCGCCTTCCAGGAATACTCCACATAGCCTTCGTCCACCATGGTGGCGTCGCGGGAAGAGACGACATCGTAATCGCCGCCGGCAAGAGCCGGAATCTCGATCTCGAAGGTGTTGCCGCAGTCCGGGCACACGGCGGTGATCACGCCGCCCTCGGTTTCCGTCGGCATAACGGTCACAGTGTACTCATAGCGGTGATAGCACTGGGACATACCGGCGATGTAAGCGGCGTCCGCGGCGGTGGCGGCCAGCTTGATCATACGACGGCTCATGGGGGCCAGCGAAGCCTTCACCTTGATGATCTCCTTGTAGGTGATCTTCACGTTGGTGATGGAGACGGTCGCCTTACCCACGTTGGTCAGGGTGACCACGTCGCTGAGGTTATCCTGCCAGTTGAGGCCGTCGCCCACGTTGTAGAACATGTCGGAGGAGGCGACGATATCGATCAGCTTCGCGTCCTCGTCGTTGGCGGTGTGGTTGGCGGACAGCTGCACGCGATCGCCGGTCAGCTTCTTGGCGCCGATCTGCACCGTATCAATGGCCTTGCCGTTGTTGATG
>CAMJYF010000349.1 GCA_946409885.1 uncultured Clostridia bacterium
GGGCGATCAACGCGTTCAGCCTGGCGTCGTAATCCTCGTCCAGGATATCCAGCGCCGAAAGGGCGGCGGACTGTTCCTCGTCCAGCTCCGCGATCAGGCGCCAATAGACGCCGCCCTGCTCGAACACGTAGACGTAGGCGTTGCCGTAGGTGGCGGACTGCTCCGCCCCCTTATCCGCCAGCGCCAGCGCGTCGCCGACGGTGGCAAAGGCGGCCGCGTCGGACGAGGTGGCCGCGGGGGCTGCGGGGTCATTTTTATTGCCGCAGGCGGCCAGCATGGCGCAAAGGCACACGGCGGCCAGCAGAAGGGCGATCAATCGATTGACTTTCATTGGGTAAACTCCTTACTATGTATGATTGCCTGATTATTATAACACGGCCGCGCCAAGGGATGCAACCGCTATATCGTTCCGCGCAAAAAAAAATATCTGCCGCAGCGGCGGAACGGTCCGGCCGTTCCCCGACCGCCATTTCCGGGGCGGCTGTTCCGCGGCGTCACCGCCCCGCCATATAGGCGGCGATCTCCCGCATCCTTTCGCTCTGGCGCACGGCAAAGGGACAGCGTCCGTCGCAGTGGCCGCACCCCACACAGTCCAAAGCGTTCTTTTCCAGCGTTTTGTAGTGCTCCGCGGCAAGGGCGTCGCCGGTTCGCGCCAGATCGTAGTACTTGTTCACCAGCCCCACGTCGATGCCCGCCGGGCAGGGCTTGCAGTGGTTGCAGTAGACGCACTTTCCGGCGGCCTGCGGCGGGGCGAAGCCGCCGATCACCGCGTAGTCGCAAGCCGCGTCGTCCGCGTCAAAATAGCCCAGCAGCGATTTTACCTCGCCGGTATCCGCCGCGCCGGGCAGCACGGTCAGCACGCCGGGCTTGTCCAGGGCGTACCGGATGCACTGATAAGGGGTCAGCGCCCTGCCGAAGGGCGACCGCTTCGCGTCCAGCAGCTGCCCGCCGGAAAAGGGCTTCATCACGGAGATACCCACGCCCTCCGCCTGGCACCGGCGGTAGACGGCGGCCCGCTCGTCCACGCCGCCGTGGGCGTATTCCCCCTCGCCGTAATCGTAGGCGGGGTTGACCGAGAACATCAGCATATCCACCGGCGCGTCGTCCATGATCCTTTGAATGACCGAAGGCGTATGGGAGGAAAGGCCGATATGCCTCACCACCCCCTGCCGCCGCAGGGAGAGGATATAATCGTAAACGCCGTTCCTCCGGTAGGCCTCCCAGTCCGAAAGCTCATCCTGACAGTGGATAAAGCCGTAGTCGATATAATCGGTTTTCAGCTGCCCCAGCTGCCAGTCCACGGAACGCTTCACGTCGTCCAGCTTCAGCGACCAGCCGTAAGTTCCCTTGCTGTAATCGGCCCCGAAGTGGATCTGGAACATCACCTTATCCCGCACGGGGGAAAGGGCTGCCCCCCAAAGGGGGAAGGCCGCGCCGTCGCCCGCCGCCAGATCGAAATAGTTGACGCCGCCCTCCACGGCGGTTTCCAGCGCGCGGACGCCCTCTTTCATGCCCGCTTCGTACAGATAGGCGGAACCGAGGCCCAGCTCGCTGATCCGGTCGCCTGTTTTGCGGTTGATCCGGTAACGCATCGTCATAGTCTCCTTTCCCGTCTCAGAACGAATAATCGGGGCGGACGGGGCGGCCCGTACCGGCGGATTCGATGATGGAAAGGCAGACCTCCACGGTCTTTGCGCCCTCCCGGGCGTCCGTCGGCGCCGACGCGTTGCCGCGGATGGCCTCCGCAAAGCAGGCAAATTCCCTGGCCGCGTTGTGGTTGTTCACCTCCACCGGTATGATCTCCGGCTCATGCGCCATGCCGTCCGGCCCTGCGGTGAACAGCGTCATGGAGGGGGAGGTGTTGTCGCAGATCAGCGTGCCCTTTGTGCCGTACAGCACGGTGCGCATGGTGTAATCCCGCTTGCAGCCGGTGGAGACGAACACCTTGCCCATGGTGTTGTCGTCAAATTTCATCACGGCCACGGTGGCGTCGTCATAGGGCACCTGGGGCAGCAGCCGTTTGGTGCCGTAGGCGAACACCTCCCGCGGGTCGCCCCCCAGCCAGCGGAGCAGATCCACCGCGTGGCAGCCGCCGCCGATCACCCCGTGGCGCAGGGGGTCCGCCCGCCAGTTGTCCACGATCTTCATGTAGTCGTGGGCGTATTCCGATTCCAGATAATACAGGTCGCCCAGCGTTCCGTTTTCCACCAGCTCCTTCGCCTTTTCAAAGGCGGGCGTGAACCGGCAGATCTGGCCCACCATCAGCAGGCGGCCGGCATCGTCGGCGGCGCGGATCATGGCCCGCGTATCCTCACGGGTCAGCGCCATGGGCTTTTCGCACAGCACGTGCCTGCCCGCCGCCAGAAACGCGCAGGAAAGCTCCCGGTGGCGCTGATCGGGCACGGCGATCACCGCCGCGTCGATATCCCTCCGGTCCAGCAGCTCCCTGTAATCCGTAAAGCGTTTTTCGGCCGGGATGCCGTACCGCTCGCCGGCGAAACGCAGATTCTCCCCGTCGCAGTCGCAGATGGCGGCGATCTCCGCGCCGCAGCCCATGGCTCCCTCGATATGCGCCATGCCGAACCGCAGCCCGATCACGGCGATTTTCAGTGCTTCCATTCTTCTTGTCCTTCCGCAGTCAGTCAAACGCGCCGCCCGGCAGGGAACGCCCCGGGGGCGGCGCTTTCTGTTTCATTATATTTTTCTCCCCTCCGCTTGTCAAGCGGAAACTGCGAAGGCGGGCTTCGGGAAATGACCGAAAATGACCGCTTGCATTTCCATACATATTTGTTATAATAGAGGTATCAAGCGAAAGGGGTATGGTTTTATGAAAAAAACGATCCTCAGCCTGCTGCTGGTCTTTGTAATGCTGTTCACCCTGTCCGCGCCCACGCTGGCGCTGGCGGGGACCGCCGGAGAGCAGCCGGCCCCTGTAAGGCAGGCGGCAGCGGCGTTCATCGGGCAGGCGGAAAAACAGCCCGGCGTTTCCGTCGCTGAGTTTTTCCGGCAGCTGCTGGATTGGTTCCGGGGCCTGTGGAACCGGATGCTGCAGTGGTTCCGGGTGAAAAAGGAAGGAGTACAGAACACCT
>CAMJYF010000350.1 GCA_946409885.1 uncultured Clostridia bacterium
GTGATGGGGTAGCACCAGGAGGGGAATTCTTTGCGCAGCAGCAGGTCGTAGGCCAGCTTCGTCTCGCCGATATCGGAAAGCACGTGCAGCAGATAGGGCGTGCCCACAAACCCCGTGGTCAGGTGGCCCCACTCCTTCAGCAGCCGCACCAGCTGCGCCGCCACGGCGTCCCGGTTTTCCACCAGGCGGAAGTGCAGCGCCAGCACGCAGGCGGTCTGGGTGTCGTTGGTCAGGGCGCCGTCTTCCTTTACGTATTCTTTCCGGAAGGCCCTTACGATATTGGCGTAAAGTTCTTCATACTTCGTCATATCCTTCCCCAGCGCCTTGCCGGCTCGGATGAGCAGGGAGGTGGAGTAGGCGAAGAACGCGGTGGCGATGTAGTCGTGGTCGGTGGCGCCGGCGCATTCCTCCTGGTCCGGCAGGTCCTGGGCCAGCCAGTCGCCGAAGTGCCAGTGGTTGTTGTGCAGGTACGGGTCGCGGCTCTTTTTGAAGTCGTCGCCCACGTCCTTTTTCTCCGCCCAGCGCGTCATGCAGTCCACCCATTTCTTCATCATGGCGTAGTTGTCCCGCAGCACCTTTTTGCGGCCGTAGGTCAGGTACATCTGCCAGGGCAGCACGGTGCACACGTCCGCCCAGGCGGCGGAGCCGTCGCCGTAGCCGTTGTTGACCGGCACGAAGCTGGGGATGGAGCCCTCCTTCGTCTGCATGGAGCGCAGGTCGCCCAGCCATTTGTCAAAGAATTTCGCGGTGTCGAAATTGTAGCTGGCCACCTTGCAGAACACCTGGGCGTCGCCGGTCCAGCCGAAGCGCTCGTCCCGCTGGGGGCAGTCGGTGGGGACATCCAGGAAGTTGCCCCGCTGGCCCCACATGATATTATGGAACAGCTGGTTGATCATGGGGTCGGAACACTCAAAATGCCCGGTCACCTTCATGTGGGAATAGACGGCCACGGCGGTGAACCGCGCCGGGTCCGTCACCTCCATGCCCTCCACGGCGATGTAGCGGAAGCCGAAGAAGGTATAGGCGGGCTTGACGGTATGTACCGCGCCGTCGGGCGTCACCGTCAGCGTGGCTTTCGCGCTGCGGTAGTTTTTGGTGTACACGTTGCCGTCCTTGTCCAGCATTTCAAAGTGGCGGATGGTAATGGTTTTTTCGCTGTTCTCCGGCGTGTCGAAGGTGATATAGCCGGTCACCTCCTGGCCGAAGTCGATGACGGTGTCGCCCTGAGGCGTGGTGATCAGCTTTACCCCCGGAAAGCGCTCCTGCTCCAGGATCATCTCCCCCTCCTGGGGGATGAGGATCTCCTTGGTGTAATCGATCTCCGCCGCCTTTACCGGGCGTTTGGGCTGCCAGGTGAAATCCACGGTTTCGCCGTTGTAGATGTTGTTGTAGCGCACCTCGTTTTCCGTCACGCCCCAGGTGCTGTCGGTGTAAATCACCTGTTCGGTCCCGTCCGTGAAGGTCAGCGTCAGGGCGGCGATGACGGCGGGCTCGTCGGGCTTGATGATGTGGGAACCCACGTCATACCAGTTGTGGAAGAACCACCCCTTGCCCGCCTTGATCTCTATGAGATTGCCGGCGGCAATCAGCTTCGTCACGTCGTAGGTCTGGTACTGCAGCCGCTTGTAGTAGTCGGTCCAGCCGGGGTTCAGTACGGAATCCGTGACGGTCTTGCCGTTGATAAAGCAGTTGTAAACGCCCCTGGCGGTGATCTGCAGCGTGGCTTTGGTCACGTTTTTGCCGGAAAAGCGCTTGCGGAAGGTCAGCGCCGCGTCATGGCGGTACCGCGGGGCCTTGATCCATTTCGCGTTGAAAATCGTATCCATATTATTGTGTCCTCCCTGTTTATGAAATATCCGCGAACAGCGCGGAAACCTTTTCCTTTAACAATCTGTTTTTCGGCAGGGCCAGCGGCGGGTCCTCCGCCAGAATGCGCTGGGCCTCGTCCCGGGCGGCGTAAAGCACGTTGCCGTCCGTCATCAGGTCGGCCAGCTTCAGCAGCGGCAGCCCGCTCTGGCGGTTGCCGAAAAAGTCGCCGGGGCCCCGCAGCTTTAAATCCTCCTCCGCGATGCGAAAGCCGTCGTCCGTTTCGCACATCACGGAAAGCCGCTGGGTGGCCCTTTCGTTTTTTGCGTCGCTGACCAGAATACAGTACGACTGCGCCTGCCCGCGCCCCACGCGCCCCCGCAGCTGGTGCAGCTGGGAAAGGCCGAAGCACTCGGCGTTTTCAATCACCATCACCGTGGCGTTGGGCACGTCCACGCCCACCTCGATCACCACGGTGCAGATCAGAATGTCCGTCTCCCCGTCCTTAAAGCGGCGCATGGCCTCCTCCTTCTGCTTCGGCCGCATTCTGCCGTGGAGGATATCGGTGCGCAGGTCCCGGAACACGGTGCCGGAGAGGAGCTTTGCGTAGTCCTCGGCGGCGGTCCGGTCGGAATCCGTCTCCGGGTTCTCCTCCACCGCGGGGCAGACGATATAGCACTGGCGGCCCGCGGCGGCCTCCTTGCGCAAAAAGGCGTACAGCCGCTCGTGGTAGACGGTGGGCACGGTATAGGTTTTGATCTCCTTCCGCCCGGCTGGCTTTTCATCCAGCACGGACAGGTCCAGATCGCCGTAAATGATCAGGGAAAGGGTGCGGGGGATGGGGGTGGCGCTCATCACCAGCACGTGGGGGGAGGCGCCCTTCTCCCGCAGCTTCGCCCGCTGCATCACCCCGAACCGGTGCTGCTCGTCGGTGACGGTCAGCGCCAGATTCCGGAAGCGCACGTCGTCGGTGATCACCGCGTGGGTGCCGATCAGCAGGTCCAGCTCCCCGGCGGCGGTCTGTTCTTTGATTTCTCTTTTCTGTCTGGGCGTCATGCTGCCCGTCAGCAGGCCCACGCGCACGCCCGTTTCGCGGAACAGGGCGCAAAGGCCGTGATAATGCTGCTGGGCCAGCACCTCGGTGGGGGCCATCAACGCGCACTGAAAACCGTTTCTGGCGCAGGTGTAGATCAGGCTGGCCGCCACCGCGGTCTTGCCGCTGCCCACGTCCCCCTGCAGCAGCCGCCGCATGGAGGCGCCGCT
>CAMJYF010000351.1 GCA_946409885.1 uncultured Clostridia bacterium
GGGCTATGCGGGCGAAAAGCTCGTGCTGATCGAGAATGAATTCGGCGAGATCGGCATCGACGGCGGCTTTCTGCAGGATGCCGGCATCGTCGTCAACGAAATGAACTCCGGCTGCATCTGCTGCAGCCTGACGGGCGATTTCCGCGAGGCGCTGCAGCAGGTTCTGGCGCAGTTCAGCCCCGACCGCATCATTATCGAGCCCTCCGGCGTGGGCAAGCTTTCGGACGTCATCCGCGCCGTCAGCAGCGTCGCGGGCGAGGACGTGAAGCTGAACGCGTTCACCACCGTTGTGGACGCCGGCAAGTGCAAAATGTATATGAAAAACTTCGGCGAGTTTTTCAACGATCAGGTGGAGCACGCCGGAACCATCGTGATGAGCCATGCCGATACGGTGGGGGAGGAAAAACTGAAGACCGCCGTGGCGCTGGTAAAAGAAAAGAACAGCACCGCCGTTATTGTCACCACCCCCATCGCGCAGCTGGACGGCGAAACCCTGCTGGCTGCCATCGAACGGGAGGATACCTTGGCCGCCGCCATCGAGCATCTGAAGCACGAGCATGAGAAGGAAGAGGAGCACGGCCACCATCATCACGATGACGATGAGGACGAGCACGAACATCACCACCATCACCATGATGACGACGATGAGGACGAGCATGAACATCATCACCACCATCATCATGATGACGATGAAGACGAACACGAGCATCACCATCATCATGACGACGATGAGGATGAACATGAGCACCATCACCATCATGAGGACGGCGAAGAGTGTTCCTGCGGCTGCCATCACGACCACGATCACGACCACCATCATCACCACCACGCGGATGAGGTGTTCACCAGCTGGGGAGTGGAGACTACAAAGAAGTTTACGAAAGAGTTTATTGCCGACCTGCTGGACGAGCTCTGCGACGAAGCCCGTTTCGGCGTCGTTCTTCGCGCCAAGGGCATTGTGGCGGCGGAAGACGGCACGTGGATCCATTTTGACTACACCCCCGGCGAATCCGACGTGCGTACCGGTTCCGCCGGTCTGATCGGCCGCCTGTGCGTGATCGGCTCTCAGCTGAAGGAAGACAACATCGCCAAAGCGTTTGAAGTATAAGAGGTGATTCCATGGAAACGCCCGTATATCTGTTTACCGGCTTTCTGGAAAGCGGCAAAACCATGTTCATTCAGGATACGCTGGAGGACAAGCGCTTCAACTCCGGCGAGAAAACGCTGCTGCTGGTTTGTGAGGAAGGAGAAGAGGAGTACGAACCATCCAAATTCAGCGGCAAAAACGTGAAAATCGAAGTGCTGGATTCTCAGGAGGAGCTGAACGAGGAGAATCTGAAAAAGCTGGCCGCCGCCTGCCGCGCGGAACGCGTGATGGTGGAGTATAACGGCATGTGGAACATTCAGGATTTTTATGACAACATGCCGGAAAACTGGGTGCCCTATCAGGATATGCTCTTCTTTGACGGCCGCACCTTCCTGAATTACAACGCCAATATGCGACAATTGGTGGTGGACAAGCTCTCCGACGCGGATGTGGTGGTATTCAACCGCCTGCCCAAGGGGACGGATACCATGCCCCTGCACAAGGTCGTGCGCGCCACCTCCCGCCGGGCGGATATCCTGTATGAATTTGAGGACGGCAGCCTCGTGCCGGATGAGATCGAGGATCCGCTGCCCTTTGACGTCAACGCGCCGGTCATTCAGATCGAGGACAAGGATTTCGCCCTGTTCTACCGCGATCTGACCGAGAACCTGAAAAACTACAAGGATAAGACCGTCCGGTTCAAGGGGATCGCGGCGGTGGACGCCAAATTCCCGGATAAGACCTGCGCCATCGGCCGCCATATCATGACCTGCTGCGCCGCCGATATCACCTATTGCGGTCTGGTCGCCAAGCTGCGGGACCAGGATCACCCGGTCAATTCCGGGTGGTACACGGTGACCGCCAAAATCGATATCCGTTTTTCACGGCTATACGGCAAAAAAGGCCCCGTCTTGTATATCAGCGATATGCAGAAAGCCATTGAACCGGAAGAGCAGGTTGCCACATTCTATTGATTATAAATAAGAGAGGAAGTACAGAACATGATCCCGAGACCCGAATATCCCAAGCCTCAGTTCGAGCGTAAGGACTGGATGAATCTCAACGGCGAGTGGGCTTTCTGCTTTGACAACGGCAGAAGCGGCGAAGCCAGAAAGATCTACGAAAACGACGAAGCCTTCGACCGTACGATCACCGTTCCCTTCTGTGTGGAATCGGAGCTGTCCGGCATCGGCTGCAAGGATTTTATCTACGGCGTATGGTATAAAAAGACCGTGGAGATCCCCGCGCAGTACGCGGAGAAGCGCACAGTGCTGCATATCGGCGCGGCAGACTACAAAACGACTGTCTACATCAACGGCAAAAAGGCGGGGGAGCACAAGGGCGGCTACGTCTCCTTCAGCTTCGATATCACCGCTTTTGTTGTTCCCGGGCAAAACGTCATTGTGCTGAACTGCGAGGACGACACCCGCAACCCCATGATCCCCCGCGGCAAACAGTGCGAGGATTACTACTCCCGCGGCTGCGACTATACCCGCACCACAGGCGTATGGCAGACAGTATGGCTGGAGTTCACGGAGAAAGAGTTTATTTCTTCCGTCCGTTATTACCCCGATTACCGTACCGCCACGCTGGTCATCTCCGCCTCGCTTTCGGGAACCGCCGACCTGCGCGCCAAAGCCTTTTATGAGGGCAGGGAAGTGGGCGAGGCCTTCATGGCCGGCGCTTCCGGCAACGCGGAGCTGACCCTCTCCCTTTCCGAGACCCATCTGTGGGAGGTGGGCTGCGGTCGTCTTTATGATCTGGAGCTGACCTTCGGCAAGGATGAGGTCAAAAGCTACTTCGGCCTGCGCAACGTGTGGATGGACGGCTATCGGTTCATGGTCAACGGAAAATCCGTGTTTCAGCGTACCGTGCTGGATCAGGGCTTTTATCCCGACGGCATCTATACCGCTCCTACAGACGCGGCGTTGCTGAAGGATATCCGCCTTTCCAAAGCCT
>CAMJYF010000352.1 GCA_946409885.1 uncultured Clostridia bacterium
GTGCCGGTGCCGCCGGTCAAAAATACTGTTTTCATCTGATTTCCCCCTTTTTTTCTTATGATACCATACAGGGGATACGGTTGTCAAACACAATTCTTGCAATCGGTGTATTTTAAAGCAAAATAAACCTTGCCCTTGCCGCGGTCCTGTGATAGAATAATAGTATTCCAATCTGCGGACGTGATTTTCATGAAGAAAAAACTGATCGGTGAAAACGTGGAACCGAAATGCGAATACTGCCTGTTCGGCGCCGCCGCGCCGGACGGCCTAACCGTCCTGTGCACCAAAAAAGGGGTATCGGACAAGGACTCCAGCTGCAAAAAATACCGGTACGACCCCTTAAAGCGCGTGCCGAGACCCGCGCCGGAGATGCTCTCTTTTACCGCGGACGATTTTTCATTGGATTGACGGGAGGGACTGCCATATGAACCGCGCATTCAATCTGGGACTGGGACTGGACAAGGACGCCCGCATCGCCGCCGACCTGACGGAGCTGGTGGGCAACACCCCCATGCTGACGCTTGGCGGCTACGCGAAGCACTGTGGGTTCGGCACCGATCTGGTGGCCAAGCTGGAATACTTCAACCCCCTGGGCAGCGCCAAGGACCGGGTGGGCGTCAACATGATCGCCCAGGCGGAAAAGGACGGCCGCTTAAAACCCGGCGCCGTCATCATTGAGCCCACCAGCGGCAACACCGGGGTGGGGCTGGCCTTCGCCGCGGCCATCCGGGGCTACCGGCTGATCCTCACCATGCCGGAAAACATGAGCGAGGAGCGCAAGCGGCTGCTGAAAGCCCAGGGGGCGGAGCTGGTGCTGACCCCCGCCGCCGAGGGGATGCAGGGCGCCATCGACAAGGCGAAGGCGCTGGCGGAGGAGCTGGGCGACGCGTTCATTCCCGACCAGTTCAACAACCCCGCCAATCCCGATATCCACCGGCGCACCACCGGGCCGGAGATTCTGCGGGACACCTACGGGCGGGTGGATTACTTCATCGCGGGCGTGGGCACCGGCGGCACGCTGACCGGCGTGGGCGAGGTGCTGAAGGCCTATAACGACCGCATCCGGATCATTGCCGTGGAACCGGCCGGTTCCCCCGTGCTTTCCGGCGGGGAGAAGGGCCCCCACGGGCTGATGGGCATCGGCGCGGGCTTTGTGCCCTCCATCCTCAACCGGGATATCATCAGCGAAACGATCGCAGTGACGGAAGAGGAGGCCTATGAGGCGGCGCGGACCGTGGCCAAAACGGACGGCCTGCTGGTGGGGATCTCCTCCGGCGCGGCACTGCACGCGGCCAAGATCATCTGCGAACGGGTCAACGACCCCCACCGCCGGGTGGTGGTCCTGCTGCCGGATTCCGGCGAACGGTACCTTTCCACACCGTTATTTGAATCATAAAGCCGTCCCGGCCGGAGAGCTGTTCTCCGGCCGGGCTTTTTTCAGGATATCTTTTTCATCTTCAGCCGCAGCTTATCGGCGATCATGGCGATGAACTCGCTGTTGGTGGGCTTACCGCGGGAAACCTGTATGGTATACCCGAAATAGGCGTTCAGCACGTCCACGTCTCCCCTGTCCCACGCCACCTCGATGGCGTGGCGGATGGCCCGCTCCACCCGGGAGGCCGTGGTATCGAACCGCTCCGCGATGGTGGGATACAGCACCTTGGTAACGGAGCTCATCATCTTGGGGTCCTCCACCGACAGCACGATGGCGCAGCGCAGATACTGGTACCCCTTGATGTGGGCCGGAACGCCCAGCTCATGCATGATCTCCGATACCGTCATTTCGATATCCGGCCCGCCCCGCCGCCGCATCTGCACGATATTCGCGCCGCTTCCCATGGTCAGCTCCGCCAGCCGGTCCGCTAAAATCTCCGCCTCCACCGGCTTGATGAAATAGTAATCCGCCCCCGCGGAGAGGATCTGCTGCTCGAAGGCGCCGGATTCGGTGTTGGACAGCACCACCACGCAGCCCGGGCGGCCGTTGCCCGCCGCGTTCAGCTGCCGCAGCACGCCAAGCGCGTCCAGCCGCGCCATAAACGACTCCATCACCACAATATCCGGGTGGAATTTTTCGATGGCCGAAAGCACGCTTTCCCCGTTCTTCGGCACGGTCACGCACTCAAACTCCAGCTGGCGCAGCGCCGTCTGCAGCGACTTCAGGAAGTCGCCGTTTTCTTCCGCGATCAGTACTTTTTGCTGTTTCTGCATAGTCATTTCCCCTGTCGGCGGTCGCGGCCACGAAAAGCGCTCCCCTTCCGGTCCCCTCACGGGCAGGCCGCCGCCATTTTCCTTTCTTTACCTGCATTCTTCTCTGTTTTCTGATGAAGCAAAACTATTATTTCCACTTCTCCCATATATTACCATATGTTTCAGCGAAATGCAAGCCTTTTTTGGCATTTTTTTAATTTTCTGTGCCCTTTCATCATTTTTCCGGGGCATCACCGATACAGCGGCATGACGGGCAACGGTTCCGACGGTATCATACGCCGTGCGACGTGAAGCCCCTGACAATTCCCGCTTGCCGTTCCCTGCCTTTTTTCCTTCATGAGCCTTTTTTCACGTCACATTGTGACGGAGAGAAGAGAAGAGTATAGAAGATAAGAGTATAGGAGAAAAGAGTAGAGCAGATAAGCGGAGAGAAAAAAAAGAAAAGATAAGAGAAAACAAAAATACAGCGGAAAAAAGCGCCGCCCGCTCCGGCTGCGTGTGTGGCGGGGGAAGACTGTGGGGGGGGAGGCCTGGAGCCCCCCCCCCCCGCGAGCATTCCCCCGCCCCCCGCTCGCGTTTGCTGCTTTGGCGGAAGCGCAAAAGAGAGAGAAGAAAAAAAGATAAGAGAAGATAAAAGAAAAGAAAAAAAGAGGCGGAGGGCGATCCATCGCCCGTGAAGGCGGACCGCCGCCGACCGGTGCGGCGGGGAAGGCGCGTGGCGGCGCCCTCCCCCGCCGGACCGTCACGGACAGATGAGGGATTTGGGCAAAGAGGGATTTGTCGAGCCGTTGGCTCAAGTCGCAAGTCGTAAGTCGTGAGTCGTAAGTAGCCCTTC
>CAMJYF010000353.1 GCA_946409885.1 uncultured Clostridia bacterium
CAAACGTGAATTCTTTTTAAGCAGGCTGGTCCCTTCGGAGCAGCATGAACACGCTTGATAAAAGAAGAAAAGCAAATTATCAACAGGAGGAATCATCATGAAAACAACCATTCAAAAAGTCCTTGCGTTGATCCTTACCGCGCTGCTTCTGTCTTCCTGCTGCAGCCTTTTCGCGTCGGCTGCCACCAAAGATACCGTGGTGCAGTATGGTAAAGCCGGCGGCTATCTGGCCATCGGCGATTCCATCTCCCGCGGCTGCGGCGCCGAGGGCTTCTACATCGGCCTGAACGGCGAGTACCTGCCCGACGGCGAAGGTCAATACGGCGAGTACCAGCTGCGCAACGTGCAGGGCTGCGTTCCTTACCAGATCGCGCAGGCGGTGGGCTGCAACGCCCCCATGGACATGACCGACCAGTCCGCCACCTACTGGCCCTTCACCTATCCCGGCATGACAACGGCCGTCACGCTGGACCTGCTGGGCATTGAGGACAACTTCAAGGATGAAAAGCTGAACTACGCCTATTATAAGGATATGCTCCATTATTTCGGCTATGAGGGCTCCTTTGACGGCGTGCGTGAGGGCGACGTCTACGATCCCGAGACCGACGGACAGTGCGGCAACATCATTGAGCTGATCCAGCGGGCGGACCTTATCACCGTGCAGCTGGGTATGTGCGACGTGTTCTACCGCACTTACCGTATCATCAGCAACGGCGGCATGCTGGCTGACGGCCTCAGCTTCGATCTCAGCAGCCCCGAAGCCATCAAGGACCTGGTGCAGACCGCCATCTCCGAGATCTACAACGGCTACAAATACTGGAAAGACAACTATCCCAAGCTGATCGAACGCATCCAGGAGCTGAATCCCGACGCCACCATCGTCATGGTCGGCGCGTTCAACCTGGTCAACCAGCTTACCATCACCGATGATCTGGTCGCGCCGCTGGGTACCGTCATCACGGCCGTTACCGCCTCCATGAACGCAAATTTCCGTCAGTGGAAAAAGCAGTACGGCGTCCTGTTCGCGGATATATGCAACACGGAGACCCAGGCCACCGAAAACGACTGGGCGCTGCTGGGTGAATTCAAGGATCACACCTTCACCGGCACCCATCCCACGCAGACCGGCTATAACTACATCACCCGTCAGATCCTCGCCCAGCTTCCCGAAAAGGAAGAACACAAGAACATCTATGTGGATCTGGGCCGGTTCGAGAACGTGGACTACGTCATGGTCAACGGCATTCCTGTCAAGAACTACACCATGGACGGATATAATCTCTCCATCCCGTATTCCGGCCCCGGCGCCACCAATCTGACCATCGGCATCAAGAATGAGGACGGAACGGTTTCGGTGCAGACCTATCTGCTGGTGTATGAGATCGGCGAGGGTTACACGGCCTACCGCCTCTACGGCAACAACGACGCGGAGGAGCACGCCAAGCGGCCCTTCAACACCATTCTCAAGCTGATCAAGGATTTCTTCCAGAAAATCGTCGACGCCATCAAAAATCTGTTTAAAAAAGGATAATCTGCTTCCCGCGTCATGAATATTTTTAACGGATCAGCAAAAACTACCACTGACAATATCAAAAAGGAGCAATGCTATGAAAGCGACCGGAATTGTCAGACGGATCGACGATCTGGGCAGGGTAGTGATCCCCAAGGAAATCCGCCGTACCATGCGGATCCGGGAGGGCGATCCGCTGGAAATTTTTACCGACGCGGAAGGGGAGGTCATCTTCAAGAAGTATTCCCCCATGGGCGAGCTGGCGGAGTTCACCGCCCAGTACGCGGAGGTGCTGTTCAAGGCCATCTCCATGCCGGTTCTGATCACGGACCGTGACCATGTGGTGGCCAGCATGGGGCTGGGCAAGACCAACGCCATTGACAAGCGCATCTCTTCCGCGCTGGAGGAGATCATGGAGAACAGGGCTTCCTATATCGCGTCTACCTCTTCCGATGGGATCGATCGCCCCATCGAGGGGCTGGAGCGGGACGCCTGTATCGCCGTTCCCATCCTCGGCAACGGGGACGTGACGGGCTGTGTGCTGGTGCTGTTCAACGACAAGCGGGAAAAGCCCTCGCTGGCGGAAGCCAAGCTGGCGGAGGTAGCCGCACAGTTCCTGGGGAAACAGACGGAAGAATGACAATAGGGCTAAAAAAGAAAGGGGCGGCCATAACGGTCGTCCCTGTTTCTGTTATGTAAAAAATATCACTCCAGAATATTGGATGTGATAAAGTCGATGCCGTAACGGCAGAGGTCTTCGGCAAAGTCCTTGTCGTCGCAGGTCCAGCAGTTGACCTTTACGCCATGGTCGTGCAGCGTTCTGATCCTTTCCTCGTTCAACTCGGTGTAAAGAATATCCAGATCAAAGCCGTGTTGCTGCAGCAGAACGGGGTAGCCCTCATCATATTTATCTGAAAGGAACTGTACCGGCTGCTCCGGATGCCACTCGCGCAGCTTTACCAGATTGTTGAACGCGAAGGAAATAAAAATCACGTGATCCAGATACCCCACGGAGGCGATCTCGTCGCAGATGGCCTTGATCTCGTCCTTCTCAAATTCGTTTTTCAGCTCCAGTACGGCGATCTTGTCGTACCGCTTACAGGTGCAGATGTATTCCAGCAGCGTGGGAATGTGCAGATCCTCGCGGCCCTTTTTGCCGTCGGTATCGGTCAGCAGCAGGCGGCGGAGGGTGTCAAAGGTGCTCTCCTCGATCACCATGTTGTCAATGGCCACTCTGCCGGTGGTGTCGTCGTGGAACGCGACGAACCTGCCGTCCACCGTCTTATGCACGTCCGTCTCAATGCCGAAATAGCTGCGGTTGCCGGCGGCGATAAACGCGGCGTTGGTGTTTTCCTTTTCAATGCCGCTCAGGCCCCGGTGCGCCACCATCTTTGTGTTCAGGGAATTGATTTTGATGGAATCCATGGATAAATACCCCACTAACTTTTTTTCTTTATGATACAACGAATCAACGGGAAAATCAATAGATAACGATGAGTTTCTTCTTCTTTTGCCGGGG
>CAMJYF010000354.1 GCA_946409885.1 uncultured Clostridia bacterium
CGGTGCCGGTGGAAAGTGAATCGCTCTGGCACTTCATCATGTCGCCGCCGAAGTTGTTGAACTCCTTCATGGCCGTATCCACCATCTCGCCGTAGGCGGAGTAGATCTTTTTGATATAGCGGGAACCGCCCTGGTCTGCCGCCTCGGAATATCTGTCCGGCTTGATCTTCACGGTCACCTTCAGCATGTCGCCGGGCTGCTTGGCCTTGATGGCGGTCAGGTCGTAATCGTTCCGCCCTGCCGTGAAGGTATCGGGCAGGTCCTTCAGGAAGGCGATCTCCGTTACCTCCTCGGTCTTTACGGAATCCACATCCGCGTCCGTCAGCTCGCTGACCGTCTCCTTGCCCACCAGCTCAAAGTTGTTGGCGTTGACCGCCAGCTTTTGGTCGAAAGCGGTGAAATCGACGGTCTGGCCCATGTTTTCCTTGAAATCCTTTTCAAACTCGCTCTTGACAATGGGCGCCAGAATACCGGTGATGCGGGGATTGGTGATATCGGTGACGGTTTTGGAGAAGGTGGAGAAGTAGTGCGTTCCGTCCTTGATCCCGTTGACCAGATCGTTGAAGGAGGGCACCGCGGCGTGGCCGCAGCGGGTGCAGAGCACGCCCTTTTCCACTGTGATGGCGGCGCCGGTGGGGTAGTTGTGCTTTACTTCCGCTTCCAGCTCCTTGCCGCAGACGGAGCAGAGCCTGGCGGGCACGCAGGTATCTTCGGCGGAGGGGCCGTCCACGACCGTATGCGCCACGGCGGGCTGCAGGGTTTCCCCGCAGCGGTCGCACAGCTGGGCAGGCACGCACACGTCTTCACCGGCCGCCGGATCGTCCACCGGAATGTGGCCCAGGGCCTCCAGCGGCTCCTGGGGGGTGATTTCGATGCCGCAGAACGCGCAGTATTCGCCGGCGGAAAGGCCGGGCTCCGTGCAGGTGGGGGTTTTGCCCACGCCGGGGATGATCTCATGGTCCACGGCGGGGATCTCTTCCGGCTTTTTCAGCTCGGCGCCGCAGACGGCGCAGCTGACGCCTTCGGTCAGGCCGGGCTCGGAGCAGGTGGGGGCCTTCCCTTCAAAGGTCACGGTCTCATGGGCGGGGCGCTCTTCCAGATTGACGGACAGGCGCAGCACAAAGCGCGCGTCGGAGGAGGTGATCTCCCCGTCCTTGTCCACGTCGCAGCGGTAGCAGTCGTCTTCGGAATAGGATTCCAGCCGGACGGACTGGCGCAGCACCAGCCGCGCGTCGCCGGAGGTGACCTCTCCGTCGCCGTCCATGTCGCCCCAGCCGGGGCAGGGGTCCGCTTCCGGTGTGTCCGCGGCGGCGCAGGGAAGCGCCATCGCCAACAGCATGGAAAGGGTGATGCACAGTGCCAAAAAACGTTTCATGTTTTACCTCCGGTTATTTTTTTATTCATTATCATTTATTTTACTATAAAAAAGCTGAAAAGGCAATGCCCTTTACAAGATTTCACGCGGCGGTATCAAAGAAATAATAGCTGTCGGCGTTGTTGATGATCTCCACCGAAACGAAGCCGGAGGGGTTGGTGACGCCCACGTCCGCCTCGTCGGAGTATATGTTGATCTTCTGGGTGGAGTCGGTCACCGTGTGGTAGACCGCCGCCACGGGGGCCAGCGTCTGCGCGTCAAAGTACCAGGTCACCGTCAGCTCGGAGGCCACGTCCCCCTCGCTTTCCAGCACGCCCTCGTTGAAACTGTATACCTTGTTCATCGCTTCCGTCACCGTTTCGCCGTAGTTGGAAAGGACCTTGCCGATGTGGACGGAGCCGCCCTCGTCTTTGCTGCCGGAATATGTCTCCGGCAGCACCGTCACGGTTACTTTCAGCAGCTCGTTCGCGGGCTGCCGTTTGTAGGGGTTCAGGTCGCAGGGGAGGTTGTTCTCCGAAACGTAGACGTCGGGCAGGTCCGCGATGAAATCCGGCCCGTTCACCCGCTCGGTGATCACGCTTTCCACGTCGGCCTCCGTCAGCAGGCTGACCATGGGCGTGCCCCGCAGGTGGAAGCTGTCGTTGTCCAGCGCCACGTTCTCCTTCAGGTCGGAATAGCGGGTGGTGGCGCCGATGCTGTCGGCGATCGCTTTCTGGAATTCCTTGCGCATCATGGTCATGATGCCGGAATAGCGGGGCGGCTTTACCGTCACCTTTGTGAAGGTAAAGGTGGAGAAGGTGTGGTCCTCCTCCTTCATGCGGTTGACCAGCGTGTTGAAGGAGGGGATCACCGTCTGTCCGCAGCGGCGGCAGGCGACGCCCGCCGTAACGGAGAGGGAGGCGGATTCGTCATAGTCGTGGCCCGGGGCGGGGATGGGCTCCGCCTGCTGCAGCACGGCATGGCAGACGGTGCAGACGCGCTGCTCCGTTACGCCGTCTTCGGTGCAGGTGGCGGCTTTGCCGGGGGTCGTTTTTTCGGTGTGTCCCTTGGCGGGCACCGTTTTCTGGGCCGTGAGGATCTCGCCGCAGACGGCGCAGTGTTTACCCTCCGTCAGGCCGGGTTCGGTACAGGTGGGGGCCACGGCGGCGTCCACCGCCCCGGTATGGCCCAGCGCCGGGAGCTTCGTCTGCTTTTGCAGCACCGTTTGACAGACGGAGCAGGTCTTTTTCTCCGTCAGGCCGGTTTCGCTTCCCAGAACGACCTCATCAAGATCCTTGCGAACGGTGAACTCACCGCCAAGCTCGATGTAACTGCAAATGCGTTCTCCGCGGCAGCAGTCAAGAAAATCGAGGAAGCCGGTGGTACCGTTACAAAAATCTGAACCTTATGAAACGTTTTTTTCAGACAATAGTAAACATATTCAAGATCGAGGATCTTCGCAAGAGACTCATCTATACCTTCATGCTCATCGTGGTTTACCGTCTCGGCAGCTACGTGGTGCTTCCCGGTATAGATGCTTCCCAGCTTGCATCCTTGCAGGCCAAGTCTTCCGAGGGCCTCGTCGGACTGCTCAACATGTTCTCCGGCGGTGCTTTCGGTAATGCGTCCATCTTCGCTCTCGGCGTCATGCCGTACATCTCCGCGTCCATCGTC
>CAMJYF010000355.1 GCA_946409885.1 uncultured Clostridia bacterium
AACTGGGGCACCTATCCGCAGCAGTTGAAGCTGCCCAGCGCGCCGAACCCCTTTGTCAAATACATGACAGAGCCGGACCGTCCTCAGGCCAGGTTGGACCGGGATTTTGAGCGTGGCATGGGCGTTACGGTCGGACGTCTCCGTGAAGACAGGATTTTTGATTATCGCTTTGTCTGCCTGTCCCACAATACCCTCCGCGGGGCGGCCGGCGGTGGCGTTCTGAGCGCGGAACTCCTCTGCGCGACGGGCGAAATCGTCCACAAATAATCGGCCCCATCGTTTTCAGGAAGGAAGGAAAAACGGATGAAAACCCCGCTTTTTCAAGGAGCGGCTACCGCACTGATCACCCCGATGAAGAAGGACGGAAGCGTCGACGTTCAGGCGCTGGAAAAGCTGATTGAATATCAGCTGGAAAACGGCGTCCAGGCCCTGGTTCCCTGCGGCACCACGGGCGAACCGGCTACGCTTTCGCTTACTGAGTGGCAGGAGGTCATCCGCCGCACGGTGGCGCAGGTGCACCGCCGCGTCCCCGTCATCGCCGGAACGGGCGGCAACAACACAAAAGATGTGATTGAACGGGCGGCTTTGGCCAAAGCAACGGGCGCAGACGCTCAGCTTTGCGTAACGCCCTACTACAATAAAACCACCCAGGAAGGTCTGATTGCCCATTATCAGGCCATCGCCGGCCAATCTGAGCTGCCGGTGATCCTCTACAGCGTTCCCTCCAGGACCGGCATGGCCATTTCACTGGATACGCTGAAGGGCCTGAGCAAACATCCGAACATCATCGGCCTCAAGGAAGCTGGCGGGGATATCGGCCGGGTGGGAGATATAATGGCTACTTGCGGGGACGATCTGCCGATCTTCTGCGGCTCAGACGAAATCACCGTGCCGATGCTTTCCCTGGGCGCCGCGGGCGTCATCTCCGTGCTGAGCAACGCCCTGCCCGCCGCTGTTTCCGGGATGACGGACAGCTGGCAAAAGGGAGAGATCGCCGCCGCCCGCGAGCTGCAGCTTCGTTATCTGCCGCTGATTCGTCTATTGTTCAAGCAGGTCAGTCCCATCCCGATCAAGGCGGTCATGCGCCTGATGGGCTTGTGTGAAAACGCGCTTCGTCTGCCCCTGCTGCCCCTTGACCAGGAGGCGGAAGAAACGCTCCGCAGGGAGTTGGTCCGCCTGAATGTGCTGACCGGGGAGGAAAAGAACGGATGAAGAGAATTCTTTTATGCGGCGCTTTGGGCAAGATGGGCCGCCAGGTCGCGATGCTTGCCGCTGAAAACGGGTTTGAAATCGCCGCCGGCATCGATCAGTCGGCGGAAGGAACAGCCGCTGCTTTCCCCGTGTATCCTGGCTTTGACAGCCAGATCGGAGAAGAAGCGGATGTAATCGTCGATTTTTCCCGTCCCTCCGCTCTGGAAGGGCTGCTCCGGTATGCCGTTTCCAAAAAGCTGCCCTGCGTGCTCTGCTCCACGGGCTACGGCGAAAAAGAAAACGAAATGATCCGGGAAGCCTCCGCCTCCATTCCCCTGTTTGTCAGCGCCAACATGAGCCAGGGCGTCTATGCGCTCAAAAAGCTGATCGCCATCGCCAAACAGCTTCTGCCGCAGGCGGATATCGAGATCATCGAAAAGCATCACCGCTATAAGGACGACGCCCCCAGCGGGACGGCCAAGGCCCTTCTGGATGCGCTCTGCGACGAGGATACCACCCTGTGTTATGGCCGGGAAGGCAACAATACCCGGCGGAAAAGCGGTGAAATAGGCGTTCACGCCGTCCGGGGCGGCACCGTATGCGGCGACCATGAGGTGAATTTCTTTCTGAACGACGAGATCGTCACGCTGACCCACCACGCGCAG
Organism: uncultured Clostridia bacterium; assembly: GCA_946409885.1. Lineage (GTDB taxonomy): Bacteria > Bacillota > Clostridia > Oscillospirales > Acutalibacteraceae > RUG806. The sequence continues at coordinate 1,857 of CAMJYF010000355.1, forward strand.
AGCCGCGCGATCTTTGCAAACGGCGCTCTCAAAGCGGCGGGTTTCATCATCGGCCAGAAACCTGGCATCTACGGAATGGACGAGATGATGAAATAAAACGGTTGCAAAACCGATAAAACTATTGTATAATAGATTGACAGGGCGGGGCATTTTTGCCCCGTCCGGTTATGATTTTTGATGCAAATAATAGCTATGCTTTTTTCATTTGAAAGGAGTTTTTCCCATGAACGAGAATGCGCCCCGTACCATCGTTTCGGCTGAAGGGCTGAAAAAGCTCGAAGAAGAGCTGAATTATCTTGAAAACGTGCGCCGCCCAGAGATTGCCGAGCAGATTAGGATCGCCCGCGGTTTCGGCGACTTGAGCGAAAACGCCGAATACGACGCGGCCAAAAACGAGCAGTCCAAGCTGGAGGCTGAAATCGCCGAGCTGCAGCAGACCATCAGTACCGCCATCGTGGTGGATGAAAACGACATCCGGACCGACCACGTCAGCATCGGCACCGCCGTGACCATCGAGTGCAAATCCTGCACCGACGAAGACCTTTACGCCCCCGGCGAACAGGATGTGTTCACAATCGTCGGCGCCCGCGAGAGCAATCCGGCCAAACGGCTGATCTCGAACGAATCCGCCATCGGCAGCGCGCTGCTCGGCAAGCGGATCGGCGAAGAAGCCGTCGCCCATCTGCCAGACGACGCGGAAGTTGTCTTTATCATCTTGAAAATCGAAAAAGCAGATTGATCAGAGGGAAAACGTATGCAGGATCAGACAAAGAATGAAGCACCCGTCCGCACAGTGCCCGCTCTTTCCGAGCAGGAGCAGATTCGCCGCGCAAAGCTTTCGGAACTGACGGAGGCCGGCAACAGCCCTTACCAGATCACGAAATACGACGTAACGCACGAAAGCAGCCAGATCCTGGAAGGCTTTGAATCGCTGGAAGGCCAGACGGTTTCGATCGCCGGCCGCATGATGAGCCGCAGAGTCATGGGCAAGGCGTCCTTTGCCCATCTGCTGGACGGCCAGGGCGACATTCAGATCTATGTTCGCAGGGACGACGTCGGGGTCGACACCTATACCGCGTTCAAGGGCTATGATATCGGGGACATCCTCGGCATTACCGGCTTTGTCTTTAAAACGCAGACAGGAGAAATCTCCGTCCACGCGCAGACGG
>CAMJYF010000356.1 GCA_946409885.1 uncultured Clostridia bacterium
CTTACAAAAGCAACTTTTCTTACGACTTACGACTCACGACTTACGACAGTTTGTCTCCGCCCATCGCCATGCTGACATTACTGACCGGCACCGACGGCCGGCAAAAAAAAGAGGTAATCAATAAAAAGCTGCTGTCACTGATCGACGGCGGCGAACGCGTCTATCTGATCGTGCCGGAGCAGGCCAGCTTCGACCGGGACCGGGAATTCCTCTTCCGGTACGGCGAGCGGAAAAGCAACCGGCTGAAGGTCACCAGCTTCACGCATCTGTGTGAGGATATCCTGGAGGCGGAGGGGTTGCGGGTAAAGCCCCAGGCGGACGAGGCGGCGCGCAACGTGCTGATGTCGCTGGCGGTGGAGGACGTTTCCGACTCGCTGGAGGTCTACGCCCGTCACGCGGGCCGGGCGGCGCTGATCGCGGAGCTGCTGGCCGAATACGCGGAGATCCGCCAGGCGGGCCTTGGCGCGGAGGACCTTCGCCGGGTGAGCGCTGTGCTGCCGGAGGGGTCGCTGCGCCGCAAAACGGACGAGCTGTCCCGCGTCTTCTCCGCCTACGAGGCGCGTGTCTCCGGCCGGTTTTCCGAGCAGGAGGACAACATCCGCGTGGTGACGGAGTTCCTGAAAACGCGGCCCCTCTTTGACGGGGCGACGCTGTTCTTTGACGATTTCCGGGGCTTTACCCGGGTGCAGCTGCTGCTGATGGAGCAGATCTTTTCCCAGGCGAAGGAGACCTTCGTCTCCGTGACGGCCCCCTCGCTGACGGCAGGGGAGGAGGAACCTGCCTTTGCCCACGCCCGGCGTACCGCCCGTTCCCTGCGGCTGGCCGCGGGACGCCAGAGCGTGCGCTGCCGGGAGGAGAACACCGACGGCGAAGCGCCGGAGGGCCCGCTGCGCGTACTGCGGGAATCCCTTTTTTCGTATGACGCGCCGCCCTGGCCGGAGCCCACGGACCGGGTGACGGTGGCCTCCGCCGCCGACAAATATGAGGAATGCGAGCTGGCCGCGCTGGAGATCCGCCGCCTGATCGAGGAGGAGGGGTACCGCTGCCGGGAGATCGCGGTCTACCAGCGGGGCGGCGACTACGCGGCCGCCATGACCTCCGCCCTGCAGAAATACAATATCCCCGTCTTTACGGACCGGCGCGTCCCGCTGGGGGATTACCCCCTGGTGCGGGCGGTGCTGGCGGCGGTAAAGCTCGCCGTGTACGGCTTTTCGTCGGAGGACGTGTTTGCCCTGCTGAAAACGGAGATCGTGGGCGTGTCCCCGGCGGACCGGGCCGCGCTGGAAAACTACGTCTACCTGTGGCGCAAGGACGGCGCGGACTGGACCAGGGACTTCACGGACCACCCGGGGGGCTACGGCGAAAAGCTGTCGGAGGAGGACAGGCAGGCCCTGGCCGCCGTCAACGCCGCGCGGGAGGCGGTGATCGCCCCGCTGCTGCGGCTGCGCCGCAGGCTGTCGGAAGCCGACGGAACGGCCTCTTGTCAGGCGGTCTGGTATTATCTGAAAGAGGTGGAGGCGGCGGAGCATTTCTGCGAGTATGCCGCCTACCTCAACAACCACGGGGGCGAGGCGGACGCCGTCCGCTGCGCCGCGGTATGGGAGCAGGTGATGCAGTCGCTGGACGCGCTGAACGGCGCCGTGGGCGGCCGGACGCTGCCGCCCCGCCGCTTTTACGAGCTGCTGAAGATCATCCTCTCCTTCGGCGACGTGGGCCGCATTCCCGCCGGAACGGACGAGATCGTCATCGGCACTGCCGGGCGCACCCGGTTCACCGGGCCCCGGGCGGTGTTCGTGCTGGGCGCGAACGAGGGCGTCTTTCCGGCCCCGGCGGAATTCCCGGGCCTGTTTTCCGCCCGGGAGCGGCGTGAGCTGTGCGACAACGATTTCGTGCTGGAAAACCTGCCGGAGAATATCTTTGAGGAGGAGCGCTGCATCGCATATCACACGCTGACCTGCGCCTCGGAGCGGGTGTGGGTCTCCTGGGCGGGCAGCAGCCTCTCCGGCGCGGTCATGCAGCCCTCGGAGCTGGTTTCCGAGATGAAAAAGCTGTTCCCCGGCTGCCGGACGCTGTGCGCGGAGGACGTATCGCCGGAGGAGCGGGCTGCCAGTCCCGCCGCCGCCTTTGAGGAGTACGCCCGGCGTTACGGCGGAGGGGACGCGCTGACGGCCTCCTTCCAACGCTATCTGGAGGGCCTGCCGGAGGAGGCGGGCCGCCTGGCCTCCCTGCGCCGCGCCGCGGAAAAGGCCCCCGCCTTTTTCAACGATCCCGCGCTGGCGGAAAAGCTCTTCGGCCGGCATATGCAGATGTCAGCCTCCAAGGCGGAGGCCTACCACAAGTGTCCGTTTATGTATTTCTGCCGCTACGGCATGGGCGTGCAGAAGCGCCGCCCCGCCGGGCTGGACGCCCGCATCAACGGCCTGCTGGTGCACCACGTGCTGGAAATGATCCTGGCGGAATACAAAAACAACGAGCTGGTGGAAAAAACGCCCGCGGAGCTGCGGGAGATGATCGACCGGCAGACGGAGGACTATATCGAAGAGTACATGGGCGGCCGGACCTCCATGAGCCGCTCCCTGAACCGCAGCCTGGACCGGGTGAAGGACGATATCTTCGAGATCCTCAACCGCCTGGTGATGGAATTCGGTACCAGCAGCTTTGAAACCCGCGACGTGGAGCTGTCCATCGGCGCGGACGGCCAGATCGCCCCCTACCGCATCGCCGTGCCGGATGGCGGCAGCATCACCATCGGCGGCTTTGTGGACCGGGTGGACGTGATGGACAGCGAAGGCAAGGCCTATCTGCGGGTGATCGACTACAAGACCGGCGGCAAGGATTTCCACCTCAGCGACGTGTTCGACGGGCTGAACATGCAGATGCTCATCTACCTGATGTGCCTGTGGGACAACGGCGGCGAGCGCTATGGGGACGTGGTCCCCGCAGGGGTGCTGTACGTTCCGGCCAAAACCGGCGGTGAACGGCTGGGCCGGAACGCTACCCCGGAGGACGTGCTGCGGA
>CAMJYF010000357.1 GCA_946409885.1 uncultured Clostridia bacterium
CCGGGCTATTGACGGCGCGGCGGCAAAGTGGTATGATAAGAAGAAATTTCTGTGCGCAGCAAAGGAGAACCATCCCCTATGAATATCATCGGCATTCTGGCCCAAGAGCTGCAGCGGGACCCGAAACAGATCGGAAACGTGGTCACGCTGCTGGATGAGGGCAACACCGTCCCCTTCATCGCCCGCTACCGCAAGGAACAGCACGGCTCCATGGACGACACCGCGCTGCGGACGCTGGAAACGCGGCTGCAGTATCTGCGCTCGCTGGACGAGCGGCGGCAGACCGTGGAAAGCGCCATCGCGGCCCAGGGCAAGCTGACGGACGAGCTGCGGGAAGCGCTCGACAGGTGTACCGCTCTGTCCGAACTGGAGGATCTGTACCGTCCCTATAAACAAAAGCGCCGCACCCGGGCGACCGTGGCGAAAGAAAAAGGGCTGGAGCCGCTGGCGGAGCTGCTGTTTGCCCAGCGGCGGGACTGCCCCCGGCCGGAGACGGCCGCGCGGGCGTACGTGGACCCGGAAAAGGGCGTGGCCACGGAGCAGGAGGCGCTGGCGGGCGCTTCGGATATCATGGCGGAGTGGATCTCGGACGACGCCCAACTGCGAAAGACATTGCGCCGCCTGCTGCGGGAAAAGGCCATGCTGCGGTCCCGCGCCGCCACGGAGGAGGATTCCGTCTACAGCCTCTACTATGATTTTTCCCGGCCCGTTTCCCGTTTACAGGGGCACCAGATTTTGGCCATCAACCGGGGGGAAAAGGAAAAGCTGCTGAAGGTATCGGTAGAGCTGGAGGAGGAGACGGCCATGCGGGCGGTGCGCCGGGCCTTCGTAAAACCCGGCTCCGCCGCCACCGCCCTGGTGGAAGCGGCGGCGGAGGACGCCTACGGCAGGCTGATCTTTCCCTCTGTGGAAAGGGAGCTGCGCGGCGATCTGACGGACATGGCCTGCGAAGGGGCGATCGGCCAGTTCGCGCTGAACCTGCGCCCGCTGCTGATGCAGCCGCCCGTGAAGGGCAAGGTCACCATGGGGCTGGACCCCGGCTACCGAATGGGCTGCAAGGTGGCCGTGGTGGACGCCACCGGCAAGGTGCTGGACACCGCCGTGGTGTATCCTACCCACGGCGAACGGCAGAAGGAGGAGGCGATCGCCGCCCTGTCGCGGCTGGCGCGCCGCCACCGGGTGGAGCACCTGGCCATCGGCAACGGCACCGCCAGCCGGGAGACCGAACAGATGGCCGTGGAGCTGATCCGCCGGGAGAAGGAGGCGGGCAACGCCCTCAGCTACATGATCGTTTCCGAGGCGGGGGCTTCGGTCTATTCCGCCTCTGAACTGGCGGCAAAGGAATTCCCCCAGTACGACGTGAATCTGCGGTCGGCGGTTTCCATCGCCCGCCGGCTGCAGGACCCGCTGGCGGAGCTGGTAAAGATCGAGCCGAAGGCCATCGGGGTGGGTCAGTACCAGCACGATATGCCCCAGAAGGAGCTGGAAGCCGCGCTGGACGCGGTGGTGGAGGACTGCGTCAACGCGGTGGGGGTGGACCTGAACACCGCCTCCCCTTCCCTGCTGCGGCGGGTGGCCGGGCTGACCGCCGCCACCGCGCAGAACATTGTGGCCTACCGGGAGGAAAACGGCGCGTTCGCCTCCCGGGCGCAGCTCAAAAAGGTGCCCAAGCTGGGGCCGAAGGCCTTTGAGCAGTGCGCCGGTTTTTTACGGGTGCCAGAAAGCAGGAACATTCTGGACAACACCGCGGTGCATCCGGAATCCTACGACGCGGCGAAGGGGCTGCTGGAGCTGCTGGGGCACAGCCTGGCGGACGTAAAAGCCAACAGGCTGACCGGGCTTGCCGAGGAGGTAAAGGCCCGGGGCGAAAGCCGGACGGCCGGGGACGTGGGAGTGGGCGTGCCCACGCTGCGGGACCTGATCGCGGAGCTGCAGAAGCCCGGACGGGACCTGCGCGACAGCCTGCCCCGGCCCGTGCTGCGGACGGACGTGATGGAGATGAACGACCTGAAGCCCGGCATGGTGCTGACGGGCACGGTGCGCAACGTGATCGATTTCGGCGCGTTTGTGGACGTGGGGGTGCACCAGGACGGCCTGGTGCATATTTCCGAGATCGCCGACCGGTTCATCCGCCACCCCTCCGAGGTCCTCAGCGTGGGCGACGTGGTAAAGGTGCTGGTGCTGGGGGTGGACGAAAAGAAAAAGCGCATCAGCCTTTCCATCAAACAGGCAAAGGAATAAAACCGGGAAACAAAGAACAGCGTCTTCATCGCGCAGGCTTTGAGGACGCTGTTTTGTTTTATGCGCGGGACTGCAATGGCAGGGCGACGCTCAGTTGCCGTCCACGGTGACCGTTTTCGACCGGCGGCCTTCGTCCCAGAAGATCTCCACGGTGACGGGCCGGTCGGAGCGGATCTCCACCTGCGGCTCCTCCGCCGTGCTGCTTCTTTCGCGGCACAGCAGCGAAAGGGTGGCTTCCTTGCCGAAGGGGTACTGTTCCACGCCGAAGCGGTCCGTCAGATCCACATGCCAGCGGATGACGTTGTTGGCCGCGTCCGGCTTCAGGCCGAAGACGTATTCCAACAGCACGGCGATGGGCGCGACGCCCGTCCAGCCCACAAAATCGGCCCGGGCGATGCTGCCCTGCCGGGGCTTGCCGTCGCTGCCCGGCATGGGAGCGTAGTTTTCAAAGACGGTGCCCGTGTCGTTGAAGACGGAGACCACGTTATTCAGATAGTTGCGGCCGATTTTGTAGGAGAGGTCGTACCGGCCGTACCGGTCCAGCCCGCGCAGCACCATGTAGTTGGTGGGGGCCCACACGCCGCCGCACCAGTAGCCGCCATCCGCCTGGAAGGCGGGGTGATCCGCGGAAAGCACCGGCAGCATACAGGGGGTGGCGAACTCGTTTTCGTTGGTCAGGTGCGCGATGAAGGCGTCCGCCCGGTCCTCCGGCACCGCCTCCGCCAGCAGCGCCCAGTAGGCGCCCAGGTGCTTCACGTAGTTCAGCTCGCCGTTG
>CAMJYF010000358.1 GCA_946409885.1 uncultured Clostridia bacterium
GGGCCTTGTCGAAATCGAAGTCGAAGATTGGCGCCGTGTCGATCTTGTTGACCAGCATCACGTCGCTGACGGTGAACATCAGCGGGTATTTCAGGGGCTTGTCGTCGCCCTCGGGGACGGAAAGGATCATCATGCGCAGGTCCGCGCCGATCTCAAATTCCGCCGGGCAGACCAGGTTGCCGATGTTTTCCAGAAAAATCACGTCAAGGCCCTCGGTTCCCAGCGCGGCAAGGCCACGGGCGGTCATGTCCGCGTCCATGTGGCAAAGCCCGCCGGAATGGAGCTGGATCACCTTCGCCCCGGCCTCGGACACGGTTTTCGCGTCCACGTCGGAATCCACGTCCGCCTCCATCACGCCGATGGCGTAGTCGTCTTTCAGCGCCGCGATGATCCGCAGCAGCACGGAGGTCTTCCCCGCGCCGGGGGAGCCCATCAGATTGATGAGCAGCGTGCCGTTTTCCCGCATCTTTTTCCGTGTCAATTCGGCCGCCGCGTCGTTATCCGCCAGCACCCGTTCTTTTGTTTCGATAATTTTATATGTCTGATCCATATCTCCGCACTCCGCACTCCGCTCTCGCTGAAAACTCCGCACTCCGCTCTCCGAACTCCGCTATCACACGTCGTATCTCATCCCGATCCGGAACAGCCGCTTTTCCCCGGCTCCGGCCAGCAGAAAGGTGTTGTCCCTCACTTCCGCCGTCAGCGTCAGCGTATCGCCGTATCTGGCTTCGCCCGAAAACTCGGCGGAAATTTCCTGGATATTGGCCCTTCGCAGTTCTTCGGGCATCAGATCCTCCGCCAGATCGAAATAGCGGGTGTTGTTCATGTGGCCGTTCAGGTCCGTGTAGCTGTAGGGGACCTTGAACAGGGTGCTTTCGCCGTTTTGCGGCATCTTCGGCGGGCGGGGGTAGAAGACCTGCCCGTCGGGCGTGGAACCCTCGATCACCACGCCGGATTCATCGGGGAACACCGTGGACCGTTTCTCCCGGTCCATCAGCGCCCACAGAGCGGTGGCGTTCAGCAGCTCGTTGCCCGCTTCATCCGCGATGCGGTAATAGCGGGGGTAAAAGACGTGCATCATCTCGCCCGGGACGGAAGCCACGGTGATCTTCTCGTCATAGCGGGGCAGGCGGCTGATCAGCGCCTGCTGCACGGTGATGACCCAAAGGTACCCTTTATCCAGCGTCTTTTCCCGGCCAAAGCCCAATTCCGTGGTGTGGGCGATGGCGGCCTCCTGCAGCAGCGTGAAAAGCCTGCTCAGCCGCAGCCGCTGAAAGGCGTCCGTATCGGAGGACAGGACGGTATAGTCCCGCTCGTAATAATCCTTCATGTTATTTCAGTCTCTTTTCAATGGCGCTGACCACGTCGCCCAGCGTGTACAGCTTCTGCCACTGGCGGTCCGGGATCTTCACCCCGAAGGTGGCCTCCAGCCGGCAGATGATCAGCGTAAACCCCATGGAATCGATGGCGGTATCGGTATTGATGACGGTGTTCTCTCTCAGCTCCTGCTCCTCGGTCTCCGGCACGCACTCGTGCACGATCTCGATGGTGCGGTTCATGATCTCCTGTCTTGTCATAGCTTTCCCACTTTCTGTTGGAGTTCCCAACGCTTTATTTTGCCCGTCGCCGTGCGCGGCAGCGGGTAGGGTACAAATAGAATCTGTCGGGGCCGCTGCCCCAGCGGAACGGTGCGCAGCGCCTCCTGCAGCAGCGCGTTCACGGCGTCTTTTTCCGCTTCGCCGCCGTGGATCACCAGAACGGCCGTCCCTTCCATGCCGATGACGGCGAAATCCCGGTCCGGCAGCGCGGCGCGGATGGTCTGCTCATATTCCGGCAGAAAGATCTTGGTGCCGTCCGCCAGCGCCAGCATTTCCTTTTTCCGTCCCGTCACGCGCAGCAGGCCGTTTTCATCCAAACGGCCCAGGTCGCCGGTGCGCAGCACGCCGTCTTTCAACACGGCGGCGGTGGCGTCATCGTTTTTATAATAACCCCGCATCATGCAGGTGCGGTTTTCAATCAAAATCTCCCCGTCCTCCGCGATGGCAACGCGGTAGTCGGGGCAGACGGTCATCAGGCCGGTATCTTCCCCCAGCGACAGCGCCACCCCGGAGCTGGTCTCCGTCAGCCCGTAGCCGCAGCTCACTCTCATGCCCATCTGCCGCAGCGCGGCGGGAATGGCCGGGGGGCATTCCCCCGCGCCGATGAGCACCAGCTGCAGCTCCGGGTTCAGCAGCTTCTTTTGCAGCAGGAACCCGATCAGCATGGGCACGGCGGAAAGGGCCGTGGGGTGAAAGTAACCCAGGTCGTCAAAGTAATGGCGGGGGCCCCGTCCCAGCGCCACACAGGCGCCGCAGGAAAGCCCCCACAGCACGCCGCACACAAAGCCGAACACATGGTCCAGCGGCAGCATACACATTAAAATATCAGCGGGGGAGAGGGGCAGCAGCGCCCCGCCGTTGAAGGCGCTGGCGCAAAGGCTTTCCTCCGTCAGCGCCACAGCCTTGGTTTTGGAGGTGGTGCCGGAGGTGAAAAAGAGGATGTTCCCGGTTCTTTCCTTCGGTCCGTCCGTCAGCGCGGGGGAAAGCTCCTCTTTCAGGTCGCAATCCCCCCAAAGGGCGTCCGCGTCCGTGGCCGTCACCTGCTCCGGCGTGGCGTTTTCGTTCAGCAGCGCCATCTGCAGCTCGGCCTGCGCGGCGGCGAAGATCTCCGTCACGCATTCGTAACCGCCGTCGCACAGCACGCCCAGACAGGTCGTTCCCGATTGCCGCAGCGCTTCCGCCCGGGCCGTCACGTCCGCCAGGAACGCCCGGTAGGAGACGGCTTCCGGCCCGTTGGCGCCCTCTTTCAGAAAGGCAGCCGCGTCCGGCGCGCGCCGGACGTAATGGGAAAGCATTTCCCGGAATGTAAAAAAGCGCATGGGCGAACCTCCTCTGGGCATTTTTTTACTACAGTATAACACAGCTTTTCGAAAAAAGGAAGACTTTCGGCGGAAATCATTT
>CAMJYF010000359.1 GCA_946409885.1 uncultured Clostridia bacterium
GATCGGAAGAGCACACGTCTGACTGGAGTTCAGACGTGTGCTCTTCCGATCTGCCCTTGCGCCCTCAAAAGCGCCCTCGGCGGGGGAAACTGTCAGCGTCTGGGTGGCGCCGCCGGAAAGGGTGATCTCCGTGGTGCGGAAGTGCCCGTCTTTGTAGGCCACGGTTTCGGTATCGTCCTCGTACAGGGTGACGGAGGAGGATTCCGTACCCGGGTAGACGTCCAGCGTCAGGTGGCTCCAGTCAACGGCGGCGGTGTTTTTACCGTTGTCCGCCAGCGGGATCACGCTGCCCTGTCTGACAAAAATGGGGGAGGTCTCCAGCGGATGTGTCACGGTGACCGTGGCGGGGCCGGTATACCGCTGTCCGGTCCACACGTCCGTCCAGACCCCGTCGGGGAGGAAGACCTCGCGGCTGACGCCCCCCTCGGTATAGGCGGTGAAAAAGATGTGGGCGTGGTTGTTGCCGTCGCAGTATTCAATGGTGATATCGTGGGTGCTGCCCGCCGCCAGCCAGTCCGTCCGAAAGGTGGTGTTGAAGGTATCCCAGCCGTCGATCACCTTTTCCCCGTCGATCCACACCCGCACGCCGTCGTCGGCATAGGCGGTAAAATACAGGGGCTGTTGGCCCACGGTCAGTTGGCCTGTCCAGCGGACGGTGAAGTAGTCGGCGACGGAAAGGCCGCCCGGCGCTTCAAACACCCAGTCGAAATCGATGCGTTTGTCGTGGGTGACAAGCTCCGGCTGGCCGGAGAAATCCTCGTTGGGGAAGAACTCGCCCCGCAGGCCCTCCTGCCCGTCGGCGGTAAAGGTATAGTCCTCGCAGCGGGGCTGCGCTTCGGCAAGGGGCGCCACAAGCAGGGAATCCCCCAGCAGGTACTCGTCGTCCCGGTCGGCCTCCGCGTATTGGGGACAGGCCACGTCCAGGCGGCGCAGCAGCGGCGTGCCGTTTTCGTAGTTTTCATGGGCCAGCGCGTAATACAGGGGCAGCAGCCGGTAGCGCAGATCGATATAGCGGTGCGCCACGGCCTCCACCTCGTCGCCGTACAGCCAGGGCATACGGGAATAGGGCTTGGTGCAGTGGACCCGCATGATGGGGGAGAGGGCCCCGTACTGCAGCCAGCGGATATACTGCTCCGGCGAGACCTCCGCCGTGTGTCCGCCCAGGTCCGAACTGGTGTAGGGCAGCAGCGACTGGGTGGAAAGGAAGGTCATGTTGCCGATCTCCTGCCGCAAGGAGGCGGCGGAGGGGCCGATGTCGCCGGTCCACTGCAGGGTGTAGCGGTGGGCCGCCAGCTCGCCGGGGTACTCGTAGGTCCCGTTGCCGATCCCGTCCACGTTGGCCATGATCAGCGGCCGCCGGGCATAGCCCGTACCGGCGGCGCGGTCGTAGTAGTCTTTGGTGATCCACTGATAGGCGTACATGCCCGTGGCGTAGCGGGACAGGCCCTCGTCCACGGGGTTGACGGTGGTCCACCAGTTGCGGTCGTACCACCAGTAGTCCAGCCCCTTGGACAGGAGCTTTTGCAGGTTGGTGTTGCGGTAGTAGATCTCGTAGGGCTGCAGCAGATTGGTGTTGCCGTAGGTGGGCTCCGGGTGGTCGTTGAACACCAGCGAAACGCCCTCTTTGTGCGCGTCTTTGGCAAAGCGGGCAAAATCAGGAAAATCCTTTTTGTTGATGGTGTAGCCCGTGCCCCGGTTGTTGATCTGCTGCCGCCAGTCGGTGTCGATCACCAGCACGTCCAGCGGGTAGCCCCGGTCAAAATAATCCTGTATCTGCTGCCGCGCGGTGGCCTCGGTATATTCGTAGTAGCGGGAATCCCAAAAGCCCAGCAGGTTCAGGGAGATCATCTCAGCTTTCCCGGTCAGGTCGGTAAAGTCTTTGGTAAAAGCCGCGTAGTCGCCGCCGGGCAGAAAGACGAAAACGTCCTGCGCCTGGTTGTCCAGATCCCAGCCGTTGTATTTTTCAACGCCCGGGTTGACAGAATAGCCTGCCTTTGAAGGGATCACCCGGGGCGTATCGGTGAAATACCAGCTTTGCAGCTCGTCGGAAGGGGAGGGCAGCACCACGTTGGAATCGGTATCCGTGGTGAACCGCCACAGCTCCGCGCCGGAGGGATCGGTGATATAACAGCCCTCGGCGCTTGCTGCGTGCAGCGGCACGTAAACCGTATAAGCGGCCGTTGCGATGGCGTGATAGCCGTTTTCGGTCGTTTCGGTAAAGGCCACCTCGTCCCAGCCGGTCCGCTTTTCCACGGTAAAGGAGGGGCGGTTCTCATAGCCCTTGGGTCCCTTGGTTTCAATGCGCACCAGCGTGTCGCGCAGCAGTTCTACGCGCACCTGCCCTTCCGTGACGAAAGAGGGCAGCCCGGCCTCATAATCCGCCGGGTCGTAGCCCGCCGTTTTGCCGAACACGCCGAACAGCAGCGCGAAGAGCATGAAGAAAAAGGAGAGAATGCGGGTCATAGGAATACCTCCAATTGATAGTGGCAACACGCAGCTTAACTACGTTTTCAACTTTCAACTTTTCAAGACGGAGCTGAGGCTCCGTGCTACATACTTATGTGAACAGCACCACGATCAGCTCAAACAGCGTTTTGAATTTTCTTATAATGCTCTTGAAGAACGCGATGAATTTGCTGTCCGTGGAGGGTTCGGCGGCTTTGCCGTCGGGCAGGTAGGGGGTTACTTCCTCGTCCAGATGGCCGCTGTAGAACTGCCCGCCGTCGGTGGCCATGGCGGACCATTTTTCCGCGATGGTCTCATAGCTGTCCTTCTCCGGGTCCACGGTCAGCCCGTCCCCGGTGGAGCCCCAGATGAACCAGTCCGCCCAGGCGGCCCAGCTGTTGTAGCCCTTCCAGGTCCACACGGTCCAGTTCACGCCCTCGGCCTCATACACGGCGAGGATGTCGCCCACGGTGCAGTTCACCTGGCTGGCCTCCGTTTCGGGGGTGGGGTGGAACTCGCCC
>CAMJYF010000360.1 GCA_946409885.1 uncultured Clostridia bacterium
TTTTTCATCAGGCTTATTAATGTTTTTTATCAAGGAAGGTATTTTTTGTGCGTATTGTGATCAAGGTCGGCACCTCCACGCTGGCTTACGCCTCCGGGCGGCTGAATATACGGCGGGTGGAGGCGCTTTGCAAGGTCCTCAGCGACCTGAAAAACAGCGGGCATGAGGTGATTCTCGTCTCCTCCGGCGCCATCGCCATGGGGACGGGCAAGCTGTCGCTGCGGGAAAAGCCCGCCGATATCCCCACCAAGCAGGCGGCCGCCGCCGTGGGCCAGTGCGAGCTGATGTACGTCTACGACAAGCTGTTTTCGGAATACAACCACGTGGTGGCCCAGCTGCTGATGACCGGCGCGGACTTCGCCAACGAGGAGCGCCACCGCAATTTTACCAACACCATGGGCCGCCTGCTGGCGCTGGGCGCCCTGCCCGTTATCAACGAGAACGACACCGTCTCCACCGACGAGATCAAGGTGGGGGATAACGACACCCTTTCCGCCCTGGTGGCCGTCAGCGTGAACGCGGATCTGCTGGTGCTGCTGTCGGATATCGACGGCCTGTATACCGCCGACCCCCATACCCACCCGGAGGCGGAACTGATCACCGAGGTGCGGGAGCTGACCCCCGCCATTATGGCGCTGGGGGGCGGCGCGGGCAGCGCCCTTGGCACCGGCGGCATGAAGACGAAGCTGCACGCCGCGCAGCTGTGCGTGGAGGCAGGCTGCGATATGGTCATCGCCAACGGCGAAACCCCCTCCCTGCTGTACGACGTGTGTGAGGGAAAACCGGTGGGAACGAGGTTTTTTCAGAGCGGAGTGCGGAGATAATGCGGAAGGCGGAATGAGGAATGCGGAATTGCGACACGCCATCTCAGCCCCTTCGTTGTAGCACGGCGCCCCAGCGCTGTTTCAGGGCGGAGCGCGGAGAGCGGAGATAATGCGGAGAAGGGAGACAAAAAATGTTGAAAGAAGGAATGGCGGCAGTGTCGCAGGAAGAAGGGAAGAGACGGATGGATTCTGATGGGGAAGAGATGAGCCGACAGGCGCGGGAGGCCGCTTTGCTGGCAAAGGGGCTGGATGACATGGCGCATGGCAGGCTGCATTCCGCTGACGGTGTTATTTCTGAAATGAAGCGTAGATATTCATCCTATTAAATCAAGCCCGCAGGGCTTCCGCATTTTATCTTACAACTTACAACTTTTATTGTTCGTATACTTAAAAAGGTGGCTGATGAGATGCTGACGACAAAAGAGATTTTACAGAATGCGAGGTCTTCCGCCGGGGTGCTGGCGGGGCTTTCGGCGGAGAGAAAGAACGAGGCGCTGGCCGCTATGGCGGACGCGCTGGAGGCGGGGGCGGCGGAGATCCTGGCTGCCAACGCGGAGGATATCACTGCCGTTCAGGGGACCATGAACCCCGTGATGACCGACCGGCTGCGCCTGACAAAAGAGCGCATCGCCGGTATGGCGCAGGGCATACGGGACGTGATCGCCCTGCCGGACCCGGTGGGGGAGGTGCTGGCCACGGTCACCCGCCCCAACGGCCTTGTCATTCAAAAGGTGGCCGTGCCTATGGGCGTGGTGGCCATCATCTACGAATCCCGCCCCAACGTCACCTCCGACGCGGCGGCGCTGGCCCTGAAAAGCGGCAACGTGTGCGTGCTGCGGGGCGGCAAAGAGGCGTTCCGCAGCTCCCAGGCCATCATCACCGCCATGCGCGGGGGCTTGGCTTCGCTGGGCCTGCCCGTTACCCTCATCAATTTAGTGGAGGATACCTCCCGCGCCAGCGCCAACGAGCTGATGACCGCCGTGGGGTTGGTGGACCTGCTGATCCCCCGGGGCGGCAAGGGGCTGATCGCCGCCTGCGTGGCCAACGCCAAGGTGCCCTGCATTGAAACGGGCACCGGCATCTGTCATATCTACGTGGACGAATCCGCCGACCTGGATATGGCGGCGGCCATTGTGAACAACGCCAAAACCAGCCGTCCTTCCGTTTGCAACGCCCAGGAGGCGCTGCTGGTGCACAGCGCCGTGGCGGAGGCGTTTCTGCCCCTGCTGAAAAAGACGCTGGTGGACGACCGGGCGGCGGCGGGCCTGCCCCCCGTGGAGCTGCGGCTGGATGACCGGGCCGCGGCGGTGATCGAGGGTACCCCGGCGGGCCCGGAGGACTTTGACACGGAATTCCTCAACTACATTTTAGCCGTAAAGGTGGTGGATTCGCTGGAGCAGGCCATCGAACATATCTCACAGCATTCCACCCACCACAGCGACGGCATTGTGACGGAGAACGCCGTCAACGCGGAGATCTTTGCCGCGGCGGTGGATTCCGCGGCGGTGTACGTGAACGCTTCCACCCGCTTTACGGACGGCGGCGAGTTCGGCCTGGGCTGCGAGATCGGCATTTCCACCCAGAAGCTCCACGCCAGAGGCCCCATGGGGCTGAAGGAGCTGACCACGTATAAGTATGTGGTGCGGGGGAATGGGCAGATTCGATAGCACGAAGCGATATTGCTAATTGCTAATTGATTGGAGGTTTACTGTATGGATAAAAGGTATATGTTCGGCTTCATCGGCTGCGGCAATATGGGCGGGGCGCTGGCGACGGCGGCGGCGGGGGGCAACCCGGAAATGCCCATCGCCGTTTACGACCCCATGACGGAAAAGGCCCAGGCGCTGGCGGACGCTTTTGAGGGCGTCCGCGTGACCGCGCTGGACGAGCTGGCGCAAAACAGCCGGTATCTTTGGATCGGCGTGAAGCCGCAGATGCTGCCAACCCTGTTTGCGGAGCTGTCCCCCCTGCTGCCGGAGGACGCCATCCTCGTCTCCATGGCGGCGGGCACGGCCATCGCGGCCATTGAGACGCTGGCGGGAAAGCCCCTGCCGGTGATCCGCATCATGCCCAACATCCCCGTGGCCGTGGGCAAGGGCGTGATTTTATACGACGCCAACGATCAAACGACGGAGGCGGA
>CAMJYF010000361.1 GCA_946409885.1 uncultured Clostridia bacterium
TTAGAGATGGTTAGGTCGACGCTATAGGCTTTACGTGTACGGTCGTGTGGGCAACGTAGATAACGGCATTTTTATTCAGGCTATTGTCCCAATGCACATCGAGACCGTTGTGTTGCTGGTAAGCGATTCGGCCGGGACAAGAGCAAAAAGGGATCGTGACATCTGACGACAAAACCGTAAATATAACAAATGAAAACACGGCGGCGTCCGTTGATGGGCGCTGCCGTGTTGTATGTGGGATAAAAAGCGGTGAGATAAAGGATCGTTTTAGTCCAGCTTTTCAAAGGTCATACCGGCCAGGCGGTCGGCTTCCTGTTCGTCCTGCCACTGCATGGTGCCGTCGTTGAAGAACTGCAGCCGGCCGACCCCGTCGGAATAGACGACGGTCTCGGAAACAACATCGCCGTTTTCGTCATAGATCACTTCCTTTTTCTCACCGTCGGAATAGGTGATGCGGTAGGTGTCGGCGTTGAAGGCGCCGTGCATGGTGTATTCCACCGCTTCAGTGGCGCTCGAGCCCCAGTGCACGGTGATCTTTGCGTCAGTTTCGCCCTCGGCGGCCACGGTGACGGTGCAGCGGTCAGCGGCGTAGTCGCCCTCGAAGTCCGTCAGGGTGGGCTGGGTGTTTTCGCTGCTGTCCTCGCTGCTGTCATCCTCATTGCCGCTTTCGCCGGAGGAGAAAACAACGGTCACGTAGCTGTAGCCGTCCGCCGGGGTGAAATCATGGGCGTTACGCACCTCGTCGGGGATGCCGTTGCTGATGGCGTAGCCCTCGCCGGAGGTTTCCTCCAGCGCGGTAACGGAGGCGGTAAAGGCCTCTGCGCCCCTGGGCTGCAGCTTGTTGACGATCGTCTGAATGGATTGATAGGAAAGATCCGTATTGCCGCCGTACTCGCCGACGACGAGATCCAGCTGATCGGCGTTGCCGAAGGCCATGGCGCTGATCTTGCCCGCGTTGACGTAAAGGGAGATTTCCTCCTCGCCCAGGGCGTCATACGGCTCCAGGGCGGCGTCGTTGACGTACATGTCGTCCAGCTCCTTCATCTCCCAGGCGGAGGCGGCGTAGAGCTTCCAGACCGTCTGATCGCCCTCGGTTTCGGAAAGAAGATACTTGTTTTCCAGTCCAAACGCGTCCAGACCGGCCAAATAGCCGCTCATCAGCAGGCTGTTCATGCCGTAATGATCGGCCAGAGCGTCCTTCAGGTACATCAGGAAGGCGTAAGAGCTGTAGTCGTTCGCGGCGGCGGTGTTGACGATGTAATCCCCGTCCAGCGTAAAGGTAAAATCGCCGTTGACGCCCTCGTCGCCCTTGGCGCTGAAGACGATGCTGTTGCCGTCGAGTTTCTCCTCGATCGTGGTGGCGTTGAAGGTGGCCTTCCACTGCGCGTACTCTTCGTTGGCGGTAAGCTTTTCCAGCAACGACTGCATCAGCGGATCGGCGGAAGCGCCCTTCTGTCCGCCGCAGGCGGAAAGGGACAGCAGCATGGCGGCAGCCGCCAGCAGGGAAATCAGTATGGTTACGGTTCGTTTCATGGGTAGTTTTTCTCCTTTGTTCAATTGTTGTCTGTGAGCCGAACGGCAACTATTATACCACAACACAAGGCAAAACGCAATCATTATTTGCGATCCTTATATTCCATATTAAATCAAAAAAGGCATGGTTTGGCTCTTTTCCGAGCTCCGGTTTCCATTGATATGCCGCTGTCGGCGGAAGTATTCCTTATGTTGCGCGGCTATACTGTTTGCGTTGACAAAGATTCATCTCAACAGGGCGTCAGCCTGACTGACCGTATCCCTTCCCACTTTCTGTTCTCGCACCACCACACGGTCCGCTCCGTCACGTCAAAGACCATGGAGATGACGGTGGGGCAGACCTCCTGAGCAACGGCCTTCAGTACCGCAAAGCAGTCGGCAACGTCAAAATCTTCGCCCGCGCTTTGCAGCATGGCCTCCGCTGTGTGGTACCGGTCCCAGCCCATCCAGGGGTGCGTCTCACTGTTTTGTTTGAAGGGGGAGAAGTTGGTGAGGAGCTGATACGCCGGTTTTTCATAGTAACGGCAGCCCTGCCCGGGGATGATGTGCAGCACATTTCCCTCCGCGTCCGAAAGGGCGCCCATGAAGGTCAGCCCCGGTACGCTGCATACCGGCCTGTGTTCCGCGATCTCCCGGATCTCCCGCAGCGTTTTCCTTTGCAGCAGCAGGTCGATATCCAGCAGAATGATGTTTTCCTCATCGCCTTTGGGGTCGCTGCGGGGGTCGTGTGGCCAGCAGGTGGGCATGCCCACAAAATCCCCCCGGCTGTTGGCGCCAAACAGGGGCATCCAGCCCTCCGTGGCGTCGTCGATCTCGATGTATACGCCCGCCGGATCGGTCCTGACCCGCCAGGTCATGTCCAGCAGATCCAGGTTCCATCCGACAACAGTCTTTTTCTTGTTCACAACGATACTGGTACACATAAGCGGCTCCTATTTTACGTATCTGGTGGGATAAATGTGACAAACCGAAAAACCGCCGCGGAAACAGTGATTTCGGCGGCGGTTCTATGGGCCCGCTGCGGTGAAGCGTTACCCCAGCGGCACGGTGTATTCATCCGGCAGCCATTCGCCGGTGATGAAGTTGCGGGTGCGGATCAGCACGCGGTCGGTGTAGCATTCCAGCGTGCAGCCCTGGCCGAATGCCTCAGTAAACTGGGCGGAGGGAAGATTCAGGCAATAGAGGTTGTCGCTGGGCTCCTCAAAGGAGTATTCAGAGTAGGCCGCGTGCAGGTGGCCGCTGATAAAGACCACCGGAAGGCCGCGGTCTGTGTAGCGGCGGATAACGGCCTCCACTTCATCAGACTGTTCCCCGATGGACCCCTCAAAAAACCACAAATCGTCCACGTTGTTGGTGTGGTCGATGACCTGATGGTTGACGATAAACGCGGGTTTGCCGCGGCGTGCCGCTTTGGCCAG
>CAMJYF010000362.1 GCA_946409885.1 uncultured Clostridia bacterium
CGTGCCCGCCATCCTTTCCTGGGGCGGCAGGGTGACCCCGCGCGTGGACAATGCGCCACACGTCGCTACAGATCTGTTCCCCACGGTGCTGGAGGCCTGCGGCGCGGACGCCGCGGGGTACGAGACGGACGGACAGAGCATTCTCGGCGCGGTGCTGCGCGGTGAGGACTGCCGCCACGACTACCTGTTCTGGGAGCTGGAGGAGCAGACCGCGGTACGCCACGGCGATTACAAGCTGGTGCTGAACGGCAGGCTGACGGAAACGGAGCCGCCGCGGGCGCCGGTGTTTCTGGCGGACCTGCGCGCCGACCCGGGCGAAAGACGCAATCTGGCGGAGGAGCTGCCAGACCTTTGCCGGGAGCTGACCGAAAAAGCGGAAACCTGGCGCGACGGGATCGAACTGCGGTGGGAGCGGGAATTCGCCGCCAACTACAGTCTGACCTGACGTTTTTGCTGCATGGGAGAACGACGGCGGATCAAGCTCCCCTTTGCAAGGAAAACGCTGTCACGCCCAAAAAGACCTTTCCCTGCGCCGGTACCGGCGGCGGGAGAGGTCTTTCTTGTTACGACGGAAAAACGCGGCGCCGACGCCGGTCATTCCCCGGCGGAAAGGTAATCGGCGATAAAGGCCGGCACCTCCTCCGGCTTCACGGAGAGGGCAAAGCCATATTCGCCGTTGATGATCTTTTCCGCTCTCTTCAACGCGTTGTCGTCCGACGTGGCCAGCTTTTTGCTCTGCCGCGCCAGTTCCCGCCGCTTGTTCCAGATGGTACAGATCAGCACCAGCAGCTCCCGCTGGTCGCACCGGTCCAGGATCTCATTGAACTGCTCCGCCCGCAGACGGCTGTCCTTTTCCCAGGGCAGCGTCTCTTCCTTCAGCCCGTCCAGCAGCCGCAGGATCTCCTCCCGGCCGGGAATCTTCCGCATCCTCGCCGTCAGCGCGGCGTTGTCCGTCGGCACAAAGATCATCGACCCCGGGCTATCCACGGGGGACAGGACGTAATAGGTCTGCTTTTTGCCGTACATTTTTTCACTGCGCACGTCCGTCACGCGGCATACGCCGTTGCCGCCGTAGATGATGTAGCTGTCTTTTTCCCACATGATATTACGCCTCCTGCAAAATGGAAGTGGCCCCGGCCGGGAGAGAGCCGCTCTCCCGGTTGAGGGTTTTGTAGGTGCCCGCGATGATGACCGCGCCGACGACCGCCGTCAGCAGGTCGGAGACCGGCATGGAATACAGTACGCCGTCCAGCCCGAAGAAGACCGGCAGCAGCAGGGCGAAGCCCACGCCGAAGACGATCTCGCGCACCATGGAAAGCGCCGTGGAGGCCACCGCCCTGCCCATGGCCTGTAAAAAGATGAACGTGGCCTTGTTGACGCAGGCCAGCACCATCATGCACAGATAGATACGGAAGGCCTTTACCGCGAAATCGGTATAGAAGGCGCTTTCATTCGCCGCGCCGAAGACGCCGATCAGGGCCTTGGGGAAGCACTCCACGATCAGCAGGGCGACGGCCCCCACCGCGGCTTCGCCGGTCAGCAGCATGGTGAACAGCCGCTTTACCCGGTCCGGGCGGCCGGCGCCCCGGTTGAACCCGACAATGGGGATGCACCCCGCCGCCATGCCCACGACAACGGAGATCACGATCTGGAAGAACTTCATCACGATGCCCACCACTGCCATAGGGATCTGCGCGTACTGCTCCTGCCCGAAGACGGGGTCCAGCGCCCCGTATTTGCGGATCATATTGTTGATCGCGGCCATGGCCGCCACCAGCGATACCTGCGAAAGAAAGCTGCACAGGCCGAGGGATACGATCCGCCCGGTCACTTTTGCTTTGAGGACGAACGAGCCCTTATCCAGTTGAACGCTTTTCAGATGCAGCAGATACCATACGGCCAGCGCCGCCGTTGCCATCTGACCGATGACGGTAGCCACCGCCGCGCCGGTCATGCCCCAGCGGAACCCGAAGATGAACACGGGGTCCAGGATCATATTCAGCACCGCGCCCAGCAGCGTGGTGGCCATGGCGAACCGGGGACTGCCGTCCGCCCGGATGACCGGGTTCATCGCCTGACCGAACATGTAAAAGGGAATGCCGAGGGTGATCCAGAAGAAATACTCCTTGGAAAGCCGCCAGGTCTCCCCATTGACCCGCCCGCCGAACATGGCCACAAGGCCGTCCGCGAAAAGCAGGTAAACGGCGGTCAGCGCGGCGCTTGCGATCAGGGTCAGCAGAATGGCGTTGCCGAAGGCGCGGCAGGCCTTTTCCGGGCGGCCCTGCCCCAGCAGGGCGCTGACCATGGCGCAGCAGCCGTCGCCGATACACACGGCCACCGCCAGCGCGATGACGGTCAAAGGAAAAACGACGGTGTTCGCCGCGTTGCCGTAGGAGCCGAGGTAACCGGCGTTGGCGATAAAAATCTGATCCACGATGTTGTAAAGCGCCCCCACCAGCAGCGAGATGATACAGGGCACCGCGTACCGGCGCATCAGAACGCCGAGTCTTTCCCCGGCGAGATCATGTTGTGTCTGTTCCATGCAAAACCTCCCGCGGCATAAAAAATAACGTGTAAATCCTGTTTGGACTTACACGTTCAACGCCACGCAACGATATTTATTATACGCCTTTTCTTCCGGAAAAGCAAAGGGCATTTTTACCGAATTTTCATAAATATCATGGCGCCGGATTCAGAAAACCGCCGAAATCGCTTCTCTCAGCCCGCGAAAGAGCGGAAGAACGCAAGGATACGGCTGATGAGATTGCGCAGCCAGGAAAGGATCCCGGAGAAACCGG
The DNA here is from genome assembly GCA_946409885.1 of uncultured Clostridia bacterium. GTDB lineage: Bacteria > Bacillota > Clostridia > Oscillospirales > Acutalibacteraceae > RUG806. Next base: position 2,799 of record CAMJYF010000362.1, read on the forward strand.
AGCCGCCGTTCCCGTTCTGTCCGCCCGGGAAGCCGCCCTGCCCGCCGGGGCCCATATTGCCGCCGGAGGAGGCGCCCGCTGTGGCGGTGACGGAGCCGTTAAGGGTGTAGCTGCCGCCGGAGACCAGGTCCGGGCTGGCAAACAC
>CAMJYF010000363.1 GCA_946409885.1 uncultured Clostridia bacterium
ACGTTTTTTCATGGGGTACCTCCGTGGTTAGTGATTAGTGGATAGTGGATAGTGGATAGTGGTTAGTGGTTAGTGGTTAGTGGATAGTGGTTAGTGGTTGGTGGTTAGTGGATAGTGGTTGGTGACTCAACTTCCCCACTTGATGGACGGACACAAATTGTAAGAAATAGTTGTTTTGTGAGAATGAAAATCCGTTGTTTTTCAACGAAATACGGGAACGCCCGAAGGGCTACTTACGATTCACGACTTACGACTTGATCCAACGGCTCGACAAATTCCCCTTTGATAAAGTGGATGTCACTAATCACTAATCACTAATCACTAACCACTAATTCTACCATCAATCTTCCGGTTTGTAAATAGGGATGGGGGTAAAATCCTGCTGCCGCAGCACGTCCAGCAGGTCGGCGTTGGTTTTGATGGGCCGGTTTGTGACGATGCCGCCGTGGGAGTTGTCCGTCAGGGTGTGGCAGTCGCCGCCGCTGACGATCAGCTTGCCGGTCTTTTTGGCCCAGGCCGCCGCCTTGTCGTTGGCCGCTTTGGGGGTGTGGCCGTTCCAGATCTCAATGCCGTCGATGTAGGCGGGGTTGCAGCGGTGGATAAAGGGCCGGTAGGGATGCGCCTGAAACAGCAGGTACCCGGCCTTGCGGGTCTCCTCGTACCGTTTTTTCATGCCCCAGGTCAGCATATTGGGCTGGCGCAGCAGCCAGTCCTCCTCCACGCCGTAGATCAGGTAGTCGTTGACGGTGGCGTAGTGGCGCAGCTCCATGCCCAGCAGCACGGTAAAGCCGTCGCCGCCGTAATCCTTCAGCTCCCGGTAGGCGGAAAGGTAATGCTCCGCCATCTTTTCGGCGGAAAAAAGCCTCTTGCCCCAAAAGGTCATGGGGCTGTAGTGGTCCGTCAGCACCAGGCCGCTGTAGCCCAGGTCGGCGTACATTTTTACCAGTTCCTTCGGTTCGGTTTTCGCGCACAGGGAGACGCGTCCCGTGTGGCAGTGCATTTCGTATTTGTATTCCATTGCGTGTTCCTCTTGTTGTTTTCTCTTCCCGCAATATCAGATGCAGTATTTGAAAATCGCGATAAAGTGCAGTATCGATCCCAGCACGATAAAGATATGAAAGATGGAGTGGCAGTATTTGTGGTGGCGCATCTCCAGCAGAAAAAAGACCATGCCGGAGGTATACACCACGCCACCCGCGATCAGCAGGATGATAAACTCTTTACTGAAGGCGGCGTGCAGCTCCCTGACGGTGGAAAGAACGCTCCACCCGGCCAGGAAATACGCCCCGTAGGAGATGGGCCCGAATTTGGTAAAGTCGATGGCGGTGAACACGATCCCCACTATGGAGACCGCGCATACCGCGCCGAAGGAGACCCACGCCAGCACTGGGTTGTGCTGCCGCAGCCCCGTCAGGGCCACGGGGGCAAAGCTGCCCACGATCAGCCCGTAGATGTCGCAGTGGTCGATCACCTGCATCACCCGCTTGCCCCGGCCGGACCGGTGGGGATCCAGCCCGTGGTAGACGCTGGAAACCACGTATACAAGGATCATGGAGGCGCCGTACACCGCCCCGGAGACGATGCCCGGCACGTTGCGGCGCAGCGCGGCGAATACCACGCACAGCACCAGCGCCGTCAGCGCGAAAGCGCCGCCCACAATGTGGGTGATCATATTGAAGATCTCTTCGCTTCTGGTATAGTGCGGCAGCTGCCGGTCCGCCAAAACGGTTCTCGGCTGTCTGAATCTGTCAGTAATCATGTTTTTTCACCTGATTTTTAATGGATTGCCTTCCGGAAAAGCCTGTCCGCATTATACCCGGCGGAGGGCTTTTCCGTAAACACCCAAACGGTGGAATAAACTCTACTGTCGGTAGAATGCCGCTTGACAGACGATTCTACTTATAGTAGAATAGAAGGCGGTGATACTATGACGGAGCAGGAATTCAGAAAAAAACTGGCGGAGAATCTGGTCAAATACCGCAAACTGAACGGTCTGACGCAGCAGGAGCTGGCGGAATGCCTCAGCTATTCCGATAAATCCGTCTCCAAATGGGAGCGGGCGGAGGGTGTGCCGGACGTGTTCGTGCTGCTGCGCATCGCGCAGGTGTACGGCGTGGGCGTAGCGGAGCTGATCGGCGAGACCGGGGAAAGCAAGGAGACCGCCGCCCTCATCAAGGCCCAGGAGAAAAACGAAAAGGCGAAGGACCGGGCGAAGAAAAAGGCCCTGGAACGCGCCCAGAAGCGGAAGAAGAAGGAGCAGAAGAAAAAATGAAGCACTTTATCTGGGATTTTGACGGTATGCTCTTTGATACCTATCCCCACACGCTGGCGGCCTTCTGCGAGACCTGCCGCCGGTTTGGCGTGCCCTTTACGGAGGAGGAGGTTTTCGCTCACCTGAAGGTCACCGTGTGGGACGCGCTGGCCTTTTACGGGTTTACGGAGGAGATGACCGCGGCTTTTTACTCCATCGAAAACGATCTGGACTTTTCGCCCCCGGGAAAGCCATATCCTATGATACCCCAAATTCTTGAACAGATTGTGAACAACGGCGGAAAAAATTATTTATATACCCACCGGGACCGGGTGGCCGTGCAATATCTGGAGCGGTACGGCCTGTGGGGGCTGTTCGCCGACGCGGTGACGCGGGAGCTGGGCTTTCCCCACAAGCCCGCGCCGGACGCCATCGAATACCTGGCGCGAAAGCACAACCTACCGAAGGGGGACTGCCTGATGCTGGGCGACCGGCTGATCGATATCGGCGCCGGCCGCAGCGCCGGGGTGCGTACCTGCCTGTTCGACGAGTTCGGCGACCTGCCGGAAACGCCCTGCGATTACCGCGTCCACCGCACGGAGGAGCTGGCGGAGCTTGTCGGCAGGTGAGGGAAAGAGGGATTTGGCGAGCTAATTCGGAATGCGGAATTCGGAATGCGGAATTATGTGAA
>CAMJYF010000364.1 GCA_946409885.1 uncultured Clostridia bacterium
TTATACCACTGGGTATAGGCCTCCGCGTAGTTGGTCTTGAAGGCTTATACCACTGGGTATAGGCCTCCGCGTAGTTGGTCTTGAAGGCCACCGCGCCAATGGTCTGCAGCGTTTGCCACCACTCCGGGTAATCGCCCAGGTTGGAGAACACTTTTACGCCCAGGTCCGCCAGGGTTTTGACGTCGTCCTCGGTGAACCATTTGTCGTTGAGGCCCACCTCATAGAAGCCGAAGCCCTTGATCAGCTCCAGCGTTTCCGCGTCCAGACGGCGGAAGTTCGCACCGAGGCGCAGGCCCTCCGGCTTGTCGTTTTCCGCCAGCGTCTCCCGCATCTCCTCCAGAATATCCCGGTGGCCGGAAAAGACGATGTACCGGCCGCAGTTGGGGGACTGCTTCAGCACCGGGTACACGGCGCGGAAGGAACCGGGGGCGCAGAGCTCCACTTCCACAATAATGTCCCGTTCGATCCCCGCGAACCACTTGTCAAAATCCGCGAAGGTGAACAGGTGAGTGGTGCGGGTATCGGTGGCGCGGAAGTATTCCATCTGCTCCGGCGTAAAGCTGCGGGCCGAACCCTCCCCTTCCGAATAGGGCACGGGGGGATGGAAGGGCAGCAGATGCCCGGCATAGGGCAGCTCCACGGCGCAGATCTCCTGTGCCGTCATCTCGTTGATGGCGGTGGTCAGCTTGCCGTCGGTCATGCGGGTCATATGGTCGTCGTGCACCACGATGGCCACGCCGTCTTTGGAGACGCGGATATCCAGCTCGATGCCTTCGCACCCGTGGTCCACCGCCGCCTGAAACGCGCCGACAGTGTTTTCCGGGGCGTACTGCACCAGGCCCCGGTGCGCGAACCGCATGGGCCCGCTGTAGGAATTGGAATTGCTCATAACAAAGATCCTTTCTGACGTTTTGTCATTATTGTTCTGCCGTAAAGGGCAGCGTTATGGTATCGGAATACAGGTGATAGGCGCTTTCGGCGCGCACGGACAGGGTGTAGCTTTCCCCCGGGGTCAGCGTGTCAGCGCCGATGCGGAAATCGGCGGTATCGTCCTCGTCGAATACAAAATAGTCGTCGATGAAATTCTTGCTGAAGATCTTTTTGCCGTCGGCGTCCTTGATCGTCACTTTATATTCATGGACGATAAAGTCGGAATGGGCCTCGTTGAAGGAGATCACCCACTCCCCTTCCTCATTGCGGAAGGCGGCGGCTTTGGTATCGGCGGCAAAGACCGGCGCGGAATCGTGCGCCTTCATGTTTTTATAGGTATAGGCGAAGGTGGACCGGTCGTTGACGTTTTCGATGAAATAGTCGCAGAAATACGTGTCGGAATTCAGGTCATAGCCCCGGATGCGCACGGCGCCGTTGGCGTCGGCCTCCACCACGCAGATCTCCGCGGCCAGGTCGTAGCCGTCGGGGTGCTGGCCCACGATGCCGTTGTTATCCAGCTCAAAGGTGCGGGTGGCGCCGCAGCCCACGGCGGTGTACAGCGACTGGTTGATGCTGCGCGGATCGCTCATGGGGAAGTGGGAATGACCGGAAAAATCCACGATGTTGCTGTACCGGCCGAAGATCACGTTCAGCTGCGGGTCGCCCCATACGGTGCTGCCGTAGACCGTGCCCCAGGGATGGGGATGCTGGAAGACGAACACCGGCTTGCCGCCGGCGGTCTGCTCCGCCTGCCGCAGCGCGTCGGAAAGCCATTTCAGGCTGCCGGGGGTAAAGGTCCACTCCGTCAGAGAGCGGCGGCCGGAAAAGCCCACCAGGGTAAAGCCGTTGATCTCGGTGACGGTATCCAGCTCCTGGTTAAAGTGCTTGCGGAACAGCTCTTCATAGTAACTCTGCTTGAACTCATGGTTGCCGATGACGTTGATGAAGGGCGTTTCGGGCCGCACATGGGCTTTGTAGGTCTCGGCAAAGGCCTCGTAATCCCCCTCAAAGCCCACGCTGGAAAAATCGCCGTTGTACACAAAGGCGTCCACGCCGGCGTAAACAGGGTCCCCGTCAAACAACGCGTAGGAAGTATCTATGGCGTCGGCCACCCGGTCGTTCTGGTTGTGGGAATCGTTGAAGGTGACGATGCGGATAGCGGGGGTGAAATCCGCCGGGGTCACCGGCAGGTTTTCCGTTACGGAACCGCGGATGTGCTGCATATGCCCCCAGATCAGGGTGACGACGCACAGCAGCGCCAGAAAACCGAACAGCAAGCCGAAAAACCAGGCGAGGACCTTACCGGTCGTTTTCAGGGCCTTTTTCATATGTACCTCTCTCCTATTCTGTTACCAGCTCAGGGAATCCGTTTTCGGTACCAGCTCGCAAAGGGCGTTCTGGCAGTATTGCACCAGCCGCGCCTTGTAGTCCTCATCCTCTTTGGCCTTGCGGAAGGTGCGCCGCAGCACGCGGGAATAGCCGATGATGGCGGCCTTGTCCTCGATCCCCTGCAAAAAGGCCTCGTCCTCCGTGCCGAAATAGGCCCGGACCGTCTCCTTCCAGAACCGCTGCGCCTGCTCGTAGGGGATGCCCAGGAAGCGCTTCACATTTTCGTGGTCGATGCAGGAAAAACCGATGTAGGCCAGATAGATGGCGGCAAACTCAAACACCGGGTGGCCCATGGCCAAAGTATCCATGTCGATGAGCAGGTTTTCGCCGTTCTGGCGCATGATGTTCTTGATGTGATAATCCCCGTGCAGCATGTTCAGCGTTTCGGGGATGTCGCTCACCAGCCGCACCAGCTTATCGCCCACCTCCGCGGGGAGGTAGTCCCGGCAGAATTCCGCCCAGACCAGCGCCTCCGCCTTTTTATCCGGCAGCTCGCCGGGCTTCAGCGTGGTGGCGTGCATGGTCTTCAGGATCTCCACGCTTTCACGGGCCAGCTGCTCCGTCTGCTCCGGCTGGGCGATCATCAGCTTGGCGAAAGATTTGGCGTTCAGCAGCTCGAAC
>CAMJYF010000365.1 GCA_946409885.1 uncultured Clostridia bacterium
GCATGACCATGGCGGCGGGGATCGGCGCGTTGGAAGACGACGCTTATAGGAAAGCCAACTGCGCAAAGATCATGGAAACCCGCGCCTGGACTGTCAAAGAGCTGGAAAAGAGCGGCTTTACGGTGCTGCCCTCCGCCGCGAATTTCATCTTCGCGAAGCATCCGCAAATCGACGGGAAAGAGATGTACCTGACGCTGAAGGAAAACGGTATTCTGGTGCGTCATTTCGATAAACCTTCGCTGTGCCAGTATAACCGTATCACCATCGGTACACGCGAACAGATGGAGACCTTTATTGCCACAGTCAGAAAACTATGGGAGGCGGCAAGATGAGAACGGCCACGATCAACAGAACCACCGCGGAGACGGATATCGCACTGACGCTCTGTCTGGATGGCGGCGGCACGTCGGAAATCGACACCGGCTGCGGCTTTCTGGACCATATGCTCACGCTGTTTGCGCGGCACGGCGGCTTCGACCTGACCGTGACCTGTCACGGGGATACGCGGGTGGATTACCACCATACCACCGAGGATATCGGCATCTGCCTGGGCGAAGCTTTCGCGCTGGCGCTGGGCGATAAAAAGGGTATCGTCCGCTACGGCAATATGCTGCTGCCCATGGACGAGGCGCTGATCCTGTCCGCGGTGGATCTCTCCGGCCGCGGCCATCTCACCTGTGAACTGCAGATCCCCACGGAAAAGGTGGGGGATTTCGATACGGAGCTGACGGAGGAGTTCTGGGCGGCCTTTGCCCGGTCGGCGGCGCTGACGCTGCACATCCGCCAGCTCAGCGGAAAAAACTCCCATCACATCATCGAAGGGGCCTTCAAGTCCGTCGCCCGCAGCCTGCGGCAGGCGGTCAGCCTTGACGCGCGGTTCGCGGACGCGGTGCCCTCCACGAAGGGAGTGCTGTAATGGTCGCCATTGTGGATTACGGCGTGGGGAATCTCTTCTCGCTGAAATGTTCGCTGGATTACATCGGGGCCAACGCGGTCGTCACCTCCGACGCGGCCGTGCTTGACGCCGCCGACGCGGTGATACTGCCCGGGGTGGGCGCCTTCCGCGACGCGGCGGAAAAGCTGCAAGCGGGCGGCCTTGACCGGGCGGTGATCCGGAACGCGGCGGGCGGCAAGCCATTGCTTGGCATCTGCCTTGGTATGCAGATGCTGTTTGACAAAAGCTACGAATACGGCGAATACGCCGGGTTGGGACTGATCCCCGGCGAGATCGTCCCCTTGCGGGGCTACGTGCCGGACAACCTGAAGATCCCGCAGATCGGATGGAACGCCCTGCGGTTCACTTCGGCGGATTGCCCTCTTTTCCGCTATATCAAAGACGGCGACTGTGTGTACTTCGTCCATTCCTATTATGCGAACTGTGAAGACGCTTACCGGATCGCCGAGACGGAATACGGCGCGCCGGTGACGGCGGCGGCCGCCAGGGGCAACGTGTTCGGTTGCCAGTTCCACCCGGAAAAGAGCGGGGAAGTGGGCCTGAACATTCTGCGGGCGTTTTGTGAAATGAGGTGACGGCGTGAAGATCTTACCAGCGATCGACCTGTACGGTGGCAAGGCTGTCAGGCTGTATAAAGGCAATTATGAAGAAATGACCGTCTACAGCGACCGCCCGGCGGAAATCGCCGCCGACTTTGCGGCGCAGGGGGCGCAGCAGATCCATCTGGTGGATCTGGAGGGCGCGAAAACCGGCGGCACCCCCAATCTGGAGACGGTGAAAACCATCATCCGCGCCACCGGCCTGCTGGCCGAGATCGGCGGCGGCGTCCGTGATATGAACGTAGTGGAGGAATATCTCTCCGCCGGGGCCGGCCGGGTGATCCTTGGCACGGCGGCGGTGGAAAACGAGGCCTTCCTGCGGACCGCCGTAAAGGAATACGGTGAAAAAATCGCCGTGGGCGTGGACCTGCGGGACGGTTTTGTGGCCGTCAGGGGCTGGACGGAGCAGTCCTCCTACAGCGCCTTCGACTTCTGTGAAAAATTACAGGCCATCGGCGTGAAGACGCTGGTCGTGACGGATATCTCCAAGGACGGGGCCATGCAGGGAACCAACCTGCGCCTGTACCGGGATCTCTCCGCGCGGTTTTCCATGAACCTCATCGCCTCCGGCGGCGTTTCCTCGCTGGAGGACGTGAAAAAGCTGGCCGCCATGGACCTCTACGGGGCCATCATCGGCAAGGCCTATTATACAAAAGCCCTCACCATCCGTGAGGCGGTGGAGGCGGCGCGATGATAACCAAACGCATTATTCCCTGTCTGGACGTGAAGGACGGCAGGGTGGTCAAGGGCGTGAATTTCGCCGGGCTGAACGACGTTTCCTCCCCGGTGGCGCTGGCCGAATACTACAACAAAAGCGGCGCGGACGAGCTGGTGTTCTACGATATCACCGCCTCCTCCGACGGGCGAAAGCTGTTCACTGATATCCTCTGCGAGACCGCGTCCAAGGTGTTCATCCCCCTGACGGTGGGCGGCGGCATCAATACGGTGGAGGATTTCGACCGGGTGCTGAAGTGCGGCGCGGACAAGGTCAGCGTCAATTCCGGCGCCATCCGCAACCCCTCCCTCATCGACGAGGCCGCCAGACGCTACGGCAACCAGTGCGTGGTGATCTCCGCGGACGTGAAGCGGGTGGACGGCGTCTTCCGGGTTTTTGCCAAGGGCGGCCGGGAGAACACGGGAATGGAGGCCGTGGGCTGGATCAAAAGCTGCGTGGAGCGCGGCGCGGGAGAAGTGGTGCTCAACTCCATCGATACCGACGGCGTGAAGCGGGGCTTTGATCTGGAAATGCTGGCAGCGGTGTGCGACGCGGTGAACGTGCCGGTGATCGCCTCCGGCGGCGCGGGCTGTATACAGGATTTCGTTACGTTGTTCAAAACGCTTCCCAAGGTGGACGCTGGCCTGGCCGCCTCCATCTTCCACTTCGG
>CAMJYF010000366.1 GCA_946409885.1 uncultured Clostridia bacterium
CCTCGCCGTGATCCGCCAGCAGGGCGCCAACCACCTGAAACCGCAGGATATCCCGGACCTGCTGGACGAAAATCTGCCCCAGCAGGCCATCGTCAGTGCGTTCCGCAAATACACGAAGTAAGGAGGAGAGGACGAAATGCAAAGAATCGGCGTATTCGTATGTTGGTGCGGCAGTAACATCGCCGGCACGGTCGACGTGAAGCAGGTCGCAGAAATGCTGAAGAACGAGCCCGGCGTGGTCTTCTCCACCGACTACCAGTACATGTGCTCCGAATCGGGGCAGAACCTGATCAAAGACGCCATCAAAGAGCACGGCCTCACCGGCGTGGTGATCTGCTCCTGTTCCCCCCGGATGCACGAAAACACCTTCCGCAAGGCAGCGGCAAGCGTGGGCCTGAACCCCTACATGGTGGAGATCGCCAACGTGCGCGAGCAGTGCTCCTGGATCCATAAGGATATGCCCGTGGCCACGGCCAAGGCCGTGATCCTGGGCCGGGCCGCCATCGCCAAGGTGCACCTGAACGCCCCGCTGACCGCGGGCGAAAGCCCCGTCACCAAGCGGGCGCTGGTCATCGGCGGCGGCATCGCCGGCATCCAGACGGCCCTCGACATCGCCGAGGCGGGCTTCCCGGTGGATATCGTGGAGAAATCCCCCACCATCGGCGGCAAGATGGCGCAGCTTGACAAGACCTTCCCCACCCTCGACTGCGCGGCGTGCATCCTCACACCCAAGATGGTGGAGGCCAGCCAGCAGGAAAACATCAACATCTACGCCTACAGCGAGGTGGACGAGGTCAAGGGCTTTGTGGGCAACTTCAGCGTGAAGATCCGCCGCAAGGCCAGGTTCATCAAAGAGGAGCAGTGCACCGGCTGCGGCCTTTGCACCGAGAAGTGCCCCATGAAGAAGGTGCCCAACGAGTTCAACCTGGGCATGGACAACCGCTCCGCCGTCTATATCCCCTTCGCCCAGGCGGTGCCGAAGGTGGCCACCATCGACGCCAACTACTGCATCAAGAAAAAGACCGGCAAATGCGGCCTGTGCTCCACGGTCTGCGGCGTTGGCGCCATCGACTACGACCAGCAGGATGAAATTCTGGAAGAAAAGTACGGCGCCATTGTGGTCGCCACAGGCTTCAACCCCATCTCGGTGGAGGAGTTCGACGAGTTCGCCTACGCCCAGAGCCCGGACGTGGTGACCTCCCTCGAATACGAGCGGCTGATGAACGCCGCCGGCCCCACCAACGGCACCCTGCTGCGGCCCAGCGACAAGCAGCACCCCCACACCATCGTCTTCGTACAGTGCGTGGGCTCCCGCTGCGACGCGAAAAACGAAAAGGGTAAGCAGTACTGCTCCAAGGTCTGCTGCATGTACACGGCCAAGCACGCCATGCTGACCCGTGAAAAATATCCCGATACGGACGTGTACGTCTTCTACATCGACGTGCGCACCCCCGGCAAGAACTTCGACGAGTTCTACAGAAGGGCCGTGGAGGACTACGGCGTCCACTACATCAAAGGCATGGTCGGCAAGGTCGTGCCCGAAAACGGCAAGCTGAAGGTGCAGGCCAGCGATCTGATCGCCAACGAGCAGCTGCACATTGACGCGGACATGGTGGTGCTGGCCGCCGCCGTGGAGCCGGACAAGAGCGCGAGACCTCTCGCCACCATGCTGACCGCCAGTATGGACACCAACGACTTCTTTACAGAGGCCCACCCGAAGCTGCGCCCCGTGGAAAGCCCCACGGCGGGCGTATTCCTCTCCGGCATGTGCCAGGGCCCCAAGGACATCCCCGACACCGTGTCCCAGGCCAGCGCCTGCGCGGCCAAGGTGATTGGATTGCTGGCCAAGGATAAGCTGACCGGCAACCCCTGCGTGGCCCACAGCAACGAGCTGCTGTGCAACGGCTGCTCCTCCTGCGAAAAGGTGTGCCCCTACGGCGCCATCACCTACAGCGACAAGGAATTCAGAATGCCCGACCGCACCACGGCGGTCAGAAGAGTGGCCGCGGTCAACCCGGCGGTCTGCCAGGGCTGCGGCGCCTGCACGGTGGCCTGCCCCAGCGGCGCCATGGACCTCTACGGCTTCTCCAATCAACAGATCATGGCGGAGGTAGACGCGATATGCAAGTAGAAAAGAAAGAGTTCAGGCCGCTGATCGTCGCCTTTTGCTGCAACTGGTGTTCCTACGCCGGCGCGGATCTGGCGGGCACCAACCGCCTCAACTATCCGGCGGACGTGAAGATCATCCGCGTGCCATGCTCCTGCCGGGTGAACCCCCTGTTCATTCTGCGGGCCTTCCAGCGGGGCGCGGACGGCGTGATCATCTGCGGCTGTCACCCCGGCGACTGCCACTACACCACTGGCAACTACTACGCCAGACGGCGCATGACGCTGCTGTTCTCCATGCTGGATTACCTGGGCATCGAGAAGGGCCGCACGAGAGTGGAATGGGTCTCCGCCGCGGAAGGACAGAAATTCGCGGAGACGATGAACTCCTTTGTGGAGACCATCTGTTCCCTCGGTGAGAACAAACGATTGGAGGACCTGAGATGCAAGACAGAATGATCGCCCGCGCCAAGGCGCTGCTGGCCGACGGCACGGTGAACCGGGTCATGGGCTGGCAGAAGGGTGAATTCGCCTATGATATCACCCCCGCCGTCTTCCACAGCGCGGAGGAACTGGACAGGGACTTCGTGTGCAACGATTTCGCCGCCTCCAACGTATCCAAGTATTTAGTGAAAGAGAGCCGCAAGGAGGGCAAAATTCTCGCCTTCCTCAAGCCCTGCGATTCCTACTCCTTCGCCCAGCTGATGAAGGAGCACCGTGTCATCCGGGAGAACGTCTATATCATCGGCATCCCCAGCTGGGGCAAGACCGACTTTGAGAAGATCAAAGACAGAGGCCTTTCCGGCATCAAGAATATCAAAGACAACG
>CAMJYF010000367.1 GCA_946409885.1 uncultured Clostridia bacterium
GCTGCAGGTCCAGGTAGGCGGAATAGGCGTCCTGCACGTGGCTGAGAGTGCTGCTGAGGGAATCCACGTCCTCCCGCAGGCGGATCACCTTTTGGGAAAAGTTGGCGATGTACCGCAGGTATTCGCTCTCGAACAGGCTGTTTTCGTCCTCGTCCAGCGCGGCGCTGATATCCAGCAGCTGCTCATAAAAGTTGTGCATCTTGATCAGGTCCTTTTTCATCTTCAGCAGCGTAAAGTTGAAATCCTTCTCCGCGTTGCCGCTGAAGACCTCCTCCTCCAGCCCGGCCAGGCGCAGGCCGGCGTCCTCCAGATGCCCGGTCCCCTCCGCGATCAGCGATTCCAGAAAGAGGTAGATCACCTTTTCCAGCGTGGGATTCCGGAAGGCGCACCGCCGGACGGAATCCATGAATTTGCTTTTGGTGGACCCGTCGTGATCCTCCACGTCCACCACGATAAACAGATTCTGTTTAATGAACAGCGCCACGCAGTCGTCCGCCTCGTTGATATGCGCGTAATCGGTGACGCGCAGCTCCGTAAAGGTGTAGTTGTCGTACACCTGCACGCCGGAACGGAACCGCTTGCTGGCGTTTTGCAGCATGGCAGCGTTTTCCTCCGCCAGGCCGAAGCGGGAAAGCGTCTCCGCCGCCTCCTTGCGGTCCACAAAGCCTACGGTCAGCACGTCCTCCCGGATGGCCGCGCCGTCGGTCTCCTTCAGTTGATTGGTCAATTCATAAAACATACAGATCCCCTTCCGAATCACCGGAAACCTTTTTCCAAAGCATACCACATTCCGCGCCGGTTGTCAATCGCGGGCGACCCGCCGCCGGTATAGTAAAAACAGCGATTCATCACGGGAAAGAGGCGGGATGCGGCAAGCTCTCGCAAAACCTCAATTTGTTGATGGCAAATCCAACAATCATCAGAGAAAAACCGAAAAAATCCCCCGCGCAGACGGAGGTCTGACACAGGGGCAGTCTGACGGATTCCGCCAACCGGTTCATTCCGGCCGGAACTGCGACAGGCGCAGGAAATCCACCTTTTCCAGCTTGGTGCGGGGCAGCGCGTCGATGTAGCGGAAATCCCGGGGCACGCTGAAGGGGGACAGACGCTCCCCTGTCAGCCGTTTGACGGTCTCCTCCAGCGCCGCCTTGTCCTGCAGCGTTTCATCCGGCACGATAAAAAGGCGGACGATGGGGCTGGCGCCGTCGTAGCCCTGCACGGCACAGCACTCCCGCACGCCGGGCTGCGCCTCCGCGATCTTCTCGATATCCACGGGATAGACGTTGTAGCCGGAAATGAGAATCACGCGTTTTTTGCGGCCCGCGAAGGTGATATAGCCGTCCTCATCCATGCTGCCCAGATCGCCGGTCAGCACCCAGCGGACGCCGTCGCCGTCGGTATACAGGCCCACGCCCTTCGCGCGGTCCTCGGTCAGGTAGCCATCCATCATGATAGCGCCGCTGATGGCGATCTCGCCGATCTCCCCCCGGGGCAGCTCCCGATGGTCGTCATCCCAGATCTCGATCCGCAAACCGGGCAGCGCCTTGCCGATGGTGCCGAATTTGTTGGCCCACACCGGGTTGACCGTGCAGGCCGCGGCGCATTCCGTGAGGCCGTATCCGGCGCAGAACTCCGCCTTGGAGCCGTGCTTGCGCAGCAGGGCGTACATCTTTTCGCAGAGCTCCTGGCTGACGTAATCGCCGCCCACGAACATCTTTTCCACATTGCCCAGCTCCGCGCAGTCAAAGCTGGGGGTGGACACGAGCTTTTTATACATATTGGGCACACCGTTGAATTCCAGCACGTGGTTTTCCTTCATCAGCTTTACAAAGCCCTCCGCGTCGAACTTTGCCATAAAGACCACCTTGTGCCCCATGTTGATGGCGGAAAGGCCGCCGGCGCAAAGGCCGAAGGCGTGGAAAAACGGCATGCAGCAGATCTCCGTATCCACGCCCACCTGCGCGGTGGGGATGTTGGGCGCGCCCAGCAGATAGACCTGACTGGTGATGGCCGTGTTGGAAAGAATGATCGTCTTGCTTTCGCCGGTGGTGCCGCCGCCGTTCATATACACGCAGACGTACCCCTTGCCGTGGGGGATATGGGGGACCGACTTGCCCTTGTTGGCGGCCAGGATCTCCGGCGTGCCGTAGAAGCGGATGCCGTTTTCCGCCAGCGCGGCGCGGACCGTTTCATCGGTGGCGCAGGCGGCGGCGTCCGGATAGACGTACTCCTTGGGATTGACCACCACGCAGGGCAGGCCGGTTTCCTTCAGCAGCGAAAGATTGCCCGCCACGAACAGATCCATCAGCACGATGCCCTTGCTGCCGGTAAACCGCATAATGGACTTCACCTTTTCCGCCGGCAGCAGCGGATGGATGAAATTCACGATCACGCCGATCTTGTTCAGCGCGAAAAAGTGGATGATCCCCTCCACACAGGTAGGCATGAAGATCGTGAAGCAGTCCTGCTCCTTCAGCCCCAGCTCCTCTTTGTAGAAGACGGCCGTAGCCTCCACGTCCCGGATGAACTGCGACCGGGAATGGGGGGTGCCGTAATGGGAAAACACGGTGTATTCCCCAAAGTTTTTTGTGTTTTCCAGGTAATACTCCCAGCAGCTGAAATCGCCGGGCTTGCTCATCAGCGGCTGCGCGGAGCGTTCATAATCCGTCATATTCTGTACCTTTCTTTGTATTGATCGATCAGTTTTAACACTGGCACATTATAGCATACACGCCAGCTATATACAAGCATACCAAAAGAAAACCGGCAAATCGGCCGCAAATTGTCGGCAAACAAAAGAAGTGTTTCACGGGTATTTGTGGGATAGAGCAATACGGATTTGTCGAGCTGTTACCGGCTGCGCGAAATCTGCCCCACAAGGGTAGCGCGGCTGCCCACAGCCGCCCCGCCGCAGGCGGTTCTTGGTATAAACA
>CAMJYF010000368.1 GCA_946409885.1 uncultured Clostridia bacterium
CCGCCATGGGTAAGGTTCGCGCGTTAAACCAAACATCTCGACAAACTGCCAATTTGTGCAGATCCATCAAATGGGAAAGTTGAGTCAGTCGCAGTCGCGGAAAAAAGAGCGCCCCATCACAAACCATAGCGGAATACGGCAATCGGGATGTGTCTGCCAGTTACCGGCTGCGCGAAAACCTGCCCATAGCGGTAGCGCGGCACCTCAGTGCCGCTTCGAGGCGAAGGTTACATCACCCGGCACGGTGTATCACGCCGTCGGCACCGTCTCCCATCATATCCGCCGTTACCAAACCGGTTTTTTTTCAACGCAATTGATCAGACATTGTTCCCCCAACCGCATACAACACCATGCCTCCCCCGCTGGCACTTTTGATTATGATCAGCCGTCGCAAGACGGCCAACCGAGGAGCGCAGCGACCCTGATCGGCAAGGCCGATCTTTTCCTTCCGGCAGGATACGGGCAACCATAAAAACAGAGGAGTTGACGGCGTGACGGGCCCAAAGCGCAAAACGGAAGAAAGGCGGCGCGTTCCCGCTTGTGGGGCCGCGCCGTCTTCCGTTTGATTGTCTCAATTCTTTTAATATGCCATTATTGAATCAGTCCCAGTCGTTCAGGGTATCCGTGCGGGTGATGACCGGGTTGCCATGCTGGTCCAGCAGCGGGGTGAGGCCCGCGCCGTAACCGGCGCTGATGAACAGATAGGTCACGCCCGTCTGCCGGTCCACCAGCAGCTGACGGTAGCCCGCGTTGCTCAGCGAGTTGCCCTCCTTATGCACCACCACAAAACGATCTTCCTTTTTTGCCATGATAACCCCTCCTTGTCACGCGGCCGCGCCCCGAGGCGCCGCCTGTTTTGTCTTTTCACAAGGGATTATATCACATGTTCACATGATTGTCAATAGGGTTCCTTTGTTTTTTTGCAAAAAAAGCGGTTTTTCACGGATGTTGCTCTATTCAGACAAAAAACGACCAATATTGTCTCAAAAGTAACCTGTTGCTCTGAGGACGCAGCTGAGGGTGCGGGTGTCCTGTGGACACCTCTGCGAAGCAGAAGCACCGACCGAGCAGGCATGCGAGACAATGCGTGCTGCAGGGTGGTCTCCGCTCTGAAACGGCGCAAGGTGCCGTGCTACGGGGAGATGGACGCAGATGAGTCCGCTGGCTGTGGGGCAGATTATCTCCGCACTCCGCTCTCCGCACTCCGCTCTATTTCAGCTCCTCCAGCCCCACGCTGGCCCGCAGGATCAGGCGGGCGTCGGCGGATTCTATTATGCCGTTGTGGTTCGCGTCGGCGGCCAGGAATGCCGGGGTGCCGGGAAGCAGAATTTCCAGCCCCACACTGGCCCGCAGGGAGAACCGCGCGTCTCCGGAGGTCACTTCCCCGTCGCCGTCCACGTCGCCGGACGGCTGCTCCGGTTCTTCAACGACCGGCGGCAGCAGGATATCCAGCACCGTATCCCCGCAGACGGAGCAGGTGTGGGCGATCACGCCGTTCTTGCCGTTCTCCGCGGGCTCCACCGTCACCCAGCCGGGGTAGACGTGTGCGCCGGTGGCGGGGATCGCCTCGGTCTTCTTTTCGCCGCAGACCGTGCAGGTGAAGCTCCTCTCGCCCGCTTCCACACAGGTGGGTTCCTTCACGGTCTCGCCCTTGTCCCACCGGTGACCGGCGGCCTTTACGGTCTCCTGCTTTTTCAGCGCCTCGCCGCAGACGGCGCAGTGGCTTCCCTCCGTCAGGCCGTCCTCCGTACAGGTGGGGGCCACCGCCGCGTCGGTCACGGGTTGGTGGCCGGTGGCCTTTACGGTTTCCGTACGGGTCGCCTGACAGTCCTTGCAGGTATAGGTCTTTACGCCGTTTTTGGTACAGGTGGCCGCCGTGGTGACCTTGCCGCCGTCCCACTGGTGGGGGGCCGTCTCCACGTGCGTTGTATCGTTGGCGCACACGCGCCGGTGGGTGGCTTCGTCCGCCTTCGTCCATTGGCCGTAGCGGTGGCCCGTGGCGGGGATCGTCTCGGTTTTGCTCTCACCGCAGCGTTCGCAATATTCATATCTCACGCCGTCCTCTGTGCAGGTGGGTTCGTGATAGCTCTCCTCATACCAGGAATGCCCATAGGCGGGGACGGTTTCGGTCTTCGTCGCGCCGCACCACTCGCAGTAATAATACCGCGTACCGCTCTCCGTGCAGGTGGGAAGATCCTCTTCGGTTTGTTGCCAGGAATGATCGCCGGTGGGGGGCGTTGTTTCTGTCTTTCTCGTACCGCAGACGGCGCACTCCATCTGCTTGCTGCCTTCCTGACATGGCGCAGCGTCCGTCTGCGTTGCCGTAAGGTCCTCCTCCCAGGTGTGCCCCTTCGTACAGGTCGCTTTGAAGGTGTGGCTGGTTTCCGTTGCCCATGTTTCGGCGTAGGAACCCTTCAGCCCGTAGACCACGGTTTTGGCCGGGACGGCGCTGCCGCCGATCTTTTTCACCGTGATGGGGATCGTGATTTTTGCCAGATTGGGGATATCCGCGAAGGCGTAGGCGCCGATCTCCTTTACGCGGGGCGGCACGGTAACGGATTTCAGGTTCTTATCGTAACGGAAGGCGTGGCTGTCGATCTTTTTCACGCCCTTTTCCAGCGTCAGGCTCTCCAGCGCGGTGCAGTTGCGGAACGCGCCTTCGCCGATGGTTTCCACACCCCCCGGCACGGTCAAGCTTTTCAGCGCAGCGCAGCCGTCAAAGGCGTTTTTGCCAATGGAATGACAATAAGTGGATGGCAGGGAGACGCTCGCCAGCTTTACACAGCCGGAAAAACAGGCTTCGCCGATGGAATCCACTGTCTCCGGCAGCGTCACCGTCGTCAGCCCCGTGCAGCCGGAAAACGCGTAACCCCCGATGCTCGTCCCGCTGTCCGGGATGGTCACCGCCGTCAGCCCTGTCCAGCCGGAGA
>CAMJYF010000369.1 GCA_946409885.1 uncultured Clostridia bacterium
CTGATCCTCTGCGGGGACCTGTGCCCCACTTCTTATACCAGACCTTATTTTGACCGGGGCGACCTTTCGTCGCTGTTCGGCGACGCGCTGCCCGTGTTGCGGAGCGGCGATTTTGCCCTTGTCAATCTGGAATGCGCCTTAACGGACAGCGACCGGGCCATCCGCAAGCTGGGGGCGCTGCTGAAGGGCGCTCCGGCGGACGCCGCCGTCATCGCCGCCGCGGGCTTTACCCACGCGGGCCTCAGCAACAACCACACGCTGGATTACGGCGTGGCCGGTATGCGGCAGACGGTAAAGGCCCTGTCGGACGCAGGCGTGGTCCCCTTCGGCTTCGGTGAAAACGATCAGGATTCCCGCAAAACCCTCTATCTGGAAAAGGACGGCATGCGGGTGGGCGTCGTGGCCGTCTGCGAGCATGAATACACCTACGCCCTGCGGGATCAGTTCGGGGCCAACCCCTTCGATCCCTTTGACACCATGGAGGATATCGCCCTGGCCAAAGCGGAGGCCGACCGGGTGATCGTGATGTACCACGGGGGCAAGGAGCACTGCGAGTACCCCTCCCCCCGCCTGCGCAAGGCCTGCCGCGCCATGATCCGCGCGGGGGCGGACGTGGTGCTCACCCAGCACAGCCACTGCATCGGCTGCCGGGAGACCTACCGGGGCGGCGAGATCCTGTACGGGCAGGGCAATTTCCTGTTTCTGGACGACTTGGACAACCCCCAGTGGCGCAGCGGCCTGATTACGGAGGTGGATTTCAGCGGCGGCGTTTCGGTCTGCTGCCACCCGGTGGTGGTGACGCAAACCGGTATCCGGCTGGCGAACAAAACGGAAAAGGAAACCCTGCTGGCGGCCATGGACCGGCGCGGGGAGATTTTACAGAATGAGGACGCGTGGCTGGCGGAATGGGAGCGTTTCTGCCGCTCCATTCCGGATTACGTCAACGCGGTGAAATACGCCTACCGGGACGTGCCGGAGGGAGAGCGGTGCAGCCAGGTGTTCCCCCACTATCTGGATTGCGAGGCCCACACCGACGTGTGGCACACCGTCTACCCCAGCTGGCACGGCGAAAAATCGTCGGGGGCGTGAGGGAATGCGGAATGCGGAGTGCGGAATGCGGAGTGCGGAATGCGGAGTGCGGAGAGAAGATGCGAACGGCGTCTGATTCCGTCGGATGTGAACTTCAAGAACCCAACGTTCCCCAATCATATTTCGTCCCCCACGTTTTTATCGTAATCATCGGGCCCGGAACGCATATGCGCCGGGTTCTTTTTTTTGCCCGGGCGGAGGGAATTCTCGACAAACTTTACAAAAAAACACCGGCGCGGGGCCGTCAAGGTTTACCGCGCCGGTACATTATTTTCATTCTGGCAATCATTCAGCAGATAAGGGGAAACCTTCGGCAAACAACCGCGCCGCGCCGTCAAAGGCCCGTGCTTCCTGCTGCCGCTTTCAGGACTCCGGCCCTCCGAAAAACCTTCGTCTTCCGGCCTGTTCCCTACTCTCTATTCCCTTGCAACGGCGCAGGGGTGCGGGTGCCCGGTGGGCACCTCTGCGAAGCAGAAGCACCGACCGAACCGGCAGGTGAGACCCGCCGTGCTGCTGCCTACTGCCTTACTTCTTGAACATCTTGATGGCCCAGCCGAACAGGAAATAGACCACCTTCATCACCTTGGTGAGCAGGGCGGGGGAAACGTAGTCCGCGAACACAAAGCCGGCTTTTTCCTCCATCAGGTCGTCGTGGAAGATCAGGCGGGTGGTGTAGTTGGTCACGTCGTCCTCGTTGAACTCAAACACGCGCACGCTGCGGTAGCCGCCGTCGCCGTAGGAACGGAAGCCGGAGCCGCCGTTGTAGCCCATTTTAATGCCGTCGTCGGTAATGCCCCAGTAGCTGTTCACGTGGTCATGGCCGAAGAACGCGCCCATGATATCGCCGTTGGCCAGCCATGCCTGGTACTGGCCGGTGATGTGGTCGAAGTTCTCGCTGCAGGGGGCTTCGCCCAGACGACCGCCGTCGTTCACGATCTTGTTCTCGTCCAGCACGTACCACTTGCCGTCGCGGCGGGAATAGATCGCGCCCTCGGTGTTCCACTCGCACTCCTTAAAGAGGTTGTAGATCTCCTTCACCGGGATGTGCTGGAAGTTCATGCTGGGCACCACGTTGCCGCCGTTGGCCGCCTTGAGGGCCGCGCTGGTGTTGTTGTACCAGGCCAGCTGCTCCGCGGTAATGCCCGCGTAGCCGCCCTCCGGCGCGTGGTTGTTGGAATCCATCATGTAGATGTTAAAGGCCGTGGCGCTGCCGTCGTGGGTCTTCACCTCCACGTTGAAGGTAAAGGGATCGGGGCCGTTCTCGGTGGCGTAGTTCATCTCATACCGGTCGTACAGCTTGTACATATCGGCCTCGGAAAGCACGCTGGCCCTGTCGTGGTCGTGGTTGCCAAGGGTGGCCAGGAAGGGGATGCCCCTGTCCTCCAAAGGTTTCAGGATGTTGTCCACGGCGATGGCATAGTCCTCCGCCGTGGGAAGGGTATACACGTCGGAAAGCTGGTCGCCCGCGAAGACCACCAGGTCCGGCTTTTCGGTATCGATGGCCTTTTTCAGGAAGTCGGTCATCTTGGGGTTGCCGTTTTTGCCCACGTCCTGGGTGTCGTTGAACATCAGGATCTTAAAGGTGCCGTCCGCGTTGAATTGCAGCGTTTTATCGCCGTTGTTGGCGGCAGTGAGGCCGTCGCTGACGGCAAACGCGCCGATGCAGCAGCCCAGCACGATCAATACCGGCAGCAATACGCTCAAAAACTTTTTCATAGTGTCTTCTCTCCGTTTCTTTTGCTTGTTTTATGATCATATACGGTCATTTCAGCCCGTATTGTTTCATACCGCTCCATCGGCTCCCCCACCTGTTGGCCCAGCTTTCGCAGTAGAGCTTATAA
>CAMJYF010000370.1 GCA_946409885.1 uncultured Clostridia bacterium
CGCGCTACCCTTGTGGGGCAGATTTCGCGCAGCCGGTAACAGCTCGACAAATCCCTGTTTGCCGTTATCCCACAAAAATCCGTGATGATCCGTTTTTTTTGTCGGAGGCGTCCGGCGGGGGATGGCTTTCCGTTTGACGTCCGGCGTTTTTTGGTTTATTTCGCGGGGGCCGACGGCAGGATGCCGCTGCCGAAGGGGTACAGGATTTCGTCGGAATACGTGTAATCCGCCGTCAGCCGCGGGATGGAAACCGGCAGTGTGCCCGTGGGCGCTTCATCGGGGGACAGGGCCAGGTACACGGCCGCCGGAATATTGGGGCCGTATTGGGTAACGTCCCCGTCCTTCACGCGGGGGTCCTCGCTCATGCCCTTATCCGACCAGCAGATCAGGATGGCGTCCGCCGAGGGGAAGCGGGCGACGTCGTAGGGCAGGTTGGCGCTCAACAAAATGAACCGGCCGTTGTTTTCATGCGCGGCGGCGATCACGCCGTCCAGACCGGCGCAGATCCGGCCCGCGTCCGTGCGCGGGTCCAGTGCGCTGACCCGGTACAGCTCCGAAATGGCGATCACGTAGTCCGCCGCCCGGGCTTCCTCAAGAACGGTCTCCATGGGGGTGGCGGTATAGCAGTCACTGACCACCGTAAGGCCCTTGGGCAGCTTGCCCTCCTGCCGCAGCCGTTCCACGCCGTACTGCAGCGACAGCACCTCGTTGGCATAGGCCGCCAGCAGCAAAACGGTTTTGTTCTCCTCCCGGATGGGCAGCGTGCCGCGGTCGTTCTTTACCATGGCCACGGCGCGTTTGGCCAGCCGCCATTCCGCTTCGTGGTGCGCCGGGCTGCCCACCGTCGCCTTTGCCGTCGCCACGTCCTCCGGCGACGCAGGCTCGTAACCGGCAAAAAGGCCCTTGGCGTATTTCAGCAGCAGGATGCGGCGGACGGCCTCGTCGATTTTTTTCTGTGAGATCGTTCCGTTTTCCGCCAGCCGCGTCAGGTTGGCGATATAGGTCTCCGCCTCCGCGATCGCTTCCGCCGAATGGGGGGAGAAGGGCATCAGCAGGATATCCACACCGGCGTTGATGGCAAGGACGGCGGCGTCCAGCGGGTCAAAGTGTTTGGCGATGGCGTCCATGTTCATGGCGTCCGTCACCACCACGCCGTCAAAGCCCATATCCCCGCGCAGGATCTTGGTGATCATGGTTTCGGAAAGCGTGGCGGGAATGGCGATCTCTTCGCCGGTCTCTTTGGAAACGTAGGTGCGCGTTTCAATGGCGGGATACTGAATGTGCGCGGTCATGATCATCTCCGCGCCCTCGGCAATGCCGGCCGCAAAGGGGATCAGCTCGTTGCGCTTCAGCTCGTCGTAGGTCTTTTGGATCATGGGCAGGCCGGTGTGGCTGTCGGTGCCCGTATCCCCATGGCCGGGGAAATGCTTCAGCGCCGAAATGACGTTGTGGTCCTGCAGCCCGGCGATATACGCCGCGCCGAGTCTGGCGGCCAGCTCCGGCCGGTCGGAAAAGGACCGCACGCCAATGACCGGGTTGGCGGGCTCGTTGTTCACGTCCATCACCGGTCCGAAATCCACGTTGATCCCCAACGCCGCCAGCTCCTCGCCGATAATGCCGGAGGCCTCTCTGGCGGCGGCCTCGTCGCCGATGGCGCCAAGAGCCATGTTGCCGGGGGTCTGTGTGCCGGTGGCCAACCGGGTGATCTTTCCGCCCTCCTGATCGGTGGCGATCAGCAGCTGGGTCCGGCCCTCTTTGGCGTTGGCCCTTTGCAGCGCGTCCGTCAGGCGCAGCGTCTGTTCCGCGGTCTGGGTGTTCTGCGCGAACAGGATCACCCCGGCAAATTCGTGCCGCGCCAGCAGGCCGGAAAAGGCGTCGTTGATCTCCTCCACGCCATTGCCGTCGTAGTAGCGCACGTCGGGCATCAGCATCTGCTCCAGTTTTTCCCGCAGGCTCATGGAGGCCAGCTTGCGCTCTGCCTGCGCCTCCGCTTCCTGTTCATAGGAGGTCAGACCGATGGAAATCCGCAGAATGCGGCGGGCGTCCTCCGGCGTAATGACGTCGGAGCCGTTCACGGCGGCGGCCGCCGCCTGGCGGGGGGTAAGGTCCTCCAGCCCCACGGAATACCGCAGCGCCAGACGCGCGTCCCCGGGGGTAACGGCGCTGTCGCCGTCAATATCCCCCTTGCGGTTGGTTACCGCGAAAACTGTCTGCGTCTGCGTCAGCAGCAGAAGGAGAATGAGGATCAGTGATAAGGTTTTTTTCATGTGGAAGCGTCCTTTCGTGGCAGGTATGGCGTTCGGCCGCCGGGGCGGAACAGCATTCCTTCCGCCCTGTCCGGCGGGGTTGACGGCTATGAAAGCTGCCGTTGCCGGAACGGCCGTGCCGCCTTGCCGTTGATCGTTTACATTATACCACATCTTCCTTTTTTTGTAAAGCGCGGTTTGACAGGTCGTGCCGGGTGTGGTACAATGCGGACAGAAACAACCGCCGAAAAAACAGAGAAAGAGGCGTGAGCATACCGGTTGATAACAATCTTGCCGAACGTGCGGTAAAGCCCTTCGTGATCGGGAGGAAGAACTGGCTGTTCAGTACGTCAGTGAAAGGCGCCGACACAAGCGCAAGAATCTATTCCATCCTGAACACGGCCCTGCTGAATGGACTGAACGCCGAAGAATACCTGGTAAAGGTATTCCGATCCCCCGGAGAGTTGATCCTACCCTTTCAAACAAAAGCAGAATAACAGAACGCCGGGCGGCGGAACACATCTTCGTTCCCCGCCCGGCTGTCTTTATTGATTACGCTGGATTATTTTGGGCTCACAGAGGAGCGAGGAAAGAGGGACAAAAAAAGCACTTCAAACGAAGCGCTTTTGGTGCCGGAAGCGGGGGTCGAACCCGCACGGTGTCGCCACCACTGGATTTTGA
>CAMJYF010000371.1 GCA_946409885.1 uncultured Clostridia bacterium
TGGGTCTGCTGCTGTGCGACGTGGTGCAGATCGACCTGACGACCATGACGAAAACGATCCTGTACCCGGATTCCGTCCTGCGGGGGCGTTGCGCCTCCGGCGAGCTGGTCGTTGTCAGCGGCTGCCTGCTGCCCGCCGATTTCCCGGCGACGGATTCCCTCTGCCGGCTCTACCGGCTGACGGCCCGTGAGACGCCTGCCGACCCGGAGGGCGGCGCGGTGCTGTTCCTTGACCCGCGGACGCTGGAAGAGGTCTGGCGGGTGGAGGATCCCCACGTCTTTGCGGGGGATTTTGAGGCGCGGTATCTGTCCCGCGCTCTGTCGGAGGTGATCGCGTGAAATTCGGCGTGAAACCCGGCAAACACCTCAGCGGCGCGGGCTTGTATACCATCCTGACGCAGGCGGCTTCGCTCTTGCCCCTGCCGTATTTTCTGACTGTCTCCGGGTATCTGGGGATCATCACCAAACGCGGCGCGCTGCCGTTTTTATTTGACGCCGGCTTCGCGGCCCTTCCCCGGTGGGAAGCGCTGCTGCTGTCGCTGCTGTACCGTAAAACCGCCCACGAGCTGCTGGTATGCTTCGTGCTGCTGGCGGCGGCGCTGGCCTTCGGTATCGTGATGAAACGGCTGCTGCCAAGCGAAGGAAAAACCGCCGTCGTCCTGCGGATCGTCCTTTGCGCGCTGATCGCCGCCGACCTGCTCCTGCGGCTGGCCCTGCCCGGCTTCCGGGCCGTCTTCGGTCTGCCCGCCGCCCTGACGGGGCTGGCGGTGCGCCTTTCCGGGCTTGCCCTGCTGCTGGCCGACCTCATCGTCGCCAAAAAGCACCCGTAGCACGGCGTCTTACGCCGTTCCGTGGCGCAGGGTACTCCGTAGCACGGAGCCTCAGCTCCGTCTCAACGTCCATCGATAATGCTGCTGAGGCAGCGTGCTACGGTATTTGCTTTTGCGCATCGCATAATTAAACGACAGTACGTAATGCGCCATGTTACCCTGTCATCAGGAGGGATTATCTTGAAAAAATTGCTCGGAATCTTACTGGTATGTTGCCTTGTTCTGACAGCCTGCCCCGTCTGCTTCGCGCAGGGGGCGGGGGAGACGCTGACCTTTGCGGTGGCCAGCGACCTGCACTACAACCCGCCGGGGGAGGAACTGGTCCGTCTCAGCGACGATCCCGTCTACTGGTACGCCAACCGGCGCGCCGCCATGGAGGAGGAAAGCGGATTCATTATTGACGAATTCCTGCGCCAATGCGCGGCGGACGACGCGATCCAGTACGTGCTGCTCTCCGGCGACCTGGCGGACGACGGTCGTTTTTATCAGGAGGATCACGAAGCTGTGGCAGAAAAGCTGCGGGACTTTGAGGCCCGCACCGGCAAGGACGTGTTCGTCATCAACGGCAACCACGACGCCGCCGACAACTGCGCCACCACCTACGATGATTTCAAACGCGTCTACGCCGAGTTTGGCTACGACAAGGCGCTGGAAACGATGGAGGGCAACTGCTCCTACACCGCCGATCTGGGGGAGAATTACCGCCTGATCGCGCTGGACAGCAACAATCCCGATAAATCCACCGAGGACGGCATGACCGCGGCCAAGCTTTCGTGGGTGAAGCGCCAGGCCGAGCAGGCCAGGGCGGACGGCCGCTGGCCCATCGTGATGATGCACCACAACCTGCTGGACCATCTGCCTCTGCAGCGGCTGCTGAGCCATGATTTTATCGTCCGCTTCCACTATACCACGGCAACGCTGTTCGCCGACTGGGGCATCCGGCTGGTGCTGAGCGGTCATGAGCACTGCTCTGACGCGGCGGTGTATACCTCTCCCTCCGGCAATGTGATCCACGACCTGGCCACCACGTCCCTTACCATGTACCCGCTGCAGTACCGGGTGCTGTCCCTGACGGACGATCTGATCCGCTACGAGGCCCGCACCGTGGACGCCATCGACACCGCGGCGCTGACGGAAACCGTAAGCGGCTACACGGAGGAACAGATTGCCCTGATGAACGCGGGGCTCAACGACTACGCCAAGGGCTTTCTGAAGCAGGGCGTGAAATACCGGCTGGAGCTGTCCCTCTCCATGGAGAAAATGGGGATCAAGGAGACGGATATCTATTACGGTCTGGTCAAAACCGCCGTGGACGGGCTGACGGGCCTGATGAATCTGCCGCTGTACGGCGAAGACAGCGCCGCGGCGCTGGCGAAGGAATACAACATCACCCTGCCGGAAACGGATTACAAGACCGGCTGGGACCTGGCCACGGAATTGGTTTCCCACCACTACGCGGGCGGCGAGGCCTTAACCGTGGATTCCGACGAAGTGACCCTGCTGCTGCGTCTGGCGGCGGTGCTGCTGAGAAGTGATTTGTCCGGCGTGTCCGACAAGGTCTTCCTGAAGGCCGCCAACAATCTCATCGGCGGCGACGAGGGCGTGACGACGCGGCTGACCAAGCTCTGCGCCTCTGTTTTCGGTGGCGTAAAGCCCGGCGAGTACTTCCTGGTGGCGCTGCTGTCCCCGCTGCTGTATGAGTTCGCCTTCGACGCCGACGGTGTGGACGACAACAACGGCGTGCTGGAGGGCTACGGCACGGATTCCGCCCTGAACAACGTCAATCATCTCTCCCTGTCCCTGCGCCACCTGCTGGACCGGCTGATGGCTTATTGGCGGGAATTTGTTTCGGTTCTTGTGAGGCTGTTTGTAAAATAACAACTAAATATAGTTGCATAATTATCCTGTTTGTGATATACTAAATAGGGACGGAGGCGGGGCAAATGGGCCAGAAGGAAAAACTGATCGAGCGCCTGAAATCAAGACCAAAGGATTTTACTTTTAACGAGGCGGAGACCTTGCTGGGGTATTTCAATTACCGCCGTTCCGACAAAGGAAAGACCAGCGGTTCGCGGGTGGTTTTTGTGT
>CAMJYF010000372.1 GCA_946409885.1 uncultured Clostridia bacterium
GGAAATCGTAGGCGGTATTTTCATTGTATTCTGACTTTCAAGCAGTACCGTCACAATTCTTCTCCCCGGTTTTGCAACAGCAATGGAAAGCTAATCCAAACATACCCCCGACTGTCTCAAAGACCTTTCGCTTAAAAAACCGACAACGTCGTCACTTTTGTTGATCGCATTATAAATAGCGCTTCGCCAATCAGAATCGGGCCAATTCGTGATCGCCGCATCCGGCAATTTGTCATAATCAATCCACACACGATGTTTTCTGTCCTTCAATTTCTCAACAATCAAATCTACGACAACCGGCACTTTTCTTCCGGAATGATTGTTGATATGTCCATAGCTGATAAAAATACTCAACTCTTTTTTGTCACACATTGCTTTTTCTCTCCTGCGTTGCAGATTTTCAACAAAAAAGCAGAATGTTAAATACAAAAAAGCACATTCCTGCATTTTTTGTCAGGATGTGCTTTCCGGTTTCTGGATTTCTGTATCAGGAAATCTCCGAAAGACTTTTTTCTCGTCAAGCCTTTCAGAGTTGGCTGAATGTTAACAGTTTCTCCTTTCCGCCTCTTGCAGCAGGGCAGCGCGGATGTTGGGGAGGCGGCCTTCCGTCACCTCTGTCAGCAGGGCGGTAAGGATTTTACCCACCTGCATGCCCTTTACGCCCAGGGCCGTGATGTCGCCGCCGTTGACGGCCAGGTCCTTCAGGGACAGGCACGCGCCGGAGGAGACCGCCGCCACGGCCCCGGCCAGATTGGCGTCCTCCGCCAGCCCCATGGCCCGGCGGAAGGAAAGCAGCGCGGCAAGCCGGTTCGCCCCCTTTTCCCCCGCCAGCCGTTTGGCCTGGCCAACGGTGGTAAAGACAACGTCCGCCTGCTCCGCGAAAAAGCGCACGCTGACGCGGAATTTGTTGTCCGCCCGCAGCCGGCGGCAGGCCGCCTCCGCCGCGTCGGCGGGCAGCCCATACAGCAGCGCCGCGAACCGGGCGGCGTCGTCCCCGCAGCGCTTCAGGCAGCGGGCGTTGCGGGCGAAATCCGCCGGGGAGAGGGCCGCCGTCTCCGGCAGCACAACGTCGATCACGGGGCGGAAGCGCAGCAGCACGGCCTCCGCGTTTTTACCCGCCAGCAGCTTTTTCAGCTCCGCAAAGATCCGCTCTGCGGAGATGTTGTTCAGCCGGTCCCGCAAGGCCAGCACGGCCTGTCCGGTGGCCTCCTCCACGGAAAAGCCCAGGGTGGCGGCGAACCGCAGTGCCCGCATGATCCGCAGGGCGTCCTCCGTAAAGCGCCGCTCCGGCTCGCCCACACAGCGGATGACCCCGGCCTTCAGGTCCTGCCGCCCGCCGAAGTCGTCCACCAGCCCCCGGGCGGGGGAATACGCCATGGCATTGACGGTAAAATCCCGCCGGGCCACGTCCGCGTGGATGTCCCGGGTAAAGGAGACGGTCTCCGGGCGGCGGCCGTCCTTGTATTCCCCGTCGCAGCGGAAGGTGGTCAGCTCCACATTGTGCCCGTCGGAAACCACGGTCACCGTGCCGTGTTGTAAGCCGGTCTCGATGAGCCGCCAGCCCGCAAAGCAGGCC
Organism: uncultured Clostridia bacterium; assembly: GCA_946409885.1. Classification (GTDB taxonomy): domain Bacteria; phylum Bacillota; class Clostridia; order Oscillospirales; family Acutalibacteraceae; genus RUG806. Next base: position 1,577 of record CAMJYF010000372.1, read on the forward strand.
TCGGTCTCCTCCGGGGAGGAGGAAACCGCCATGTCGTAATCCCCGGGGGCCTGCCCCAACAGGTGGTCCCGTACGCAGCCGCCCACCAGCCAGGCCTCATAGCCGTGCTGTTCCAGCCGGTCCATCACCGCCCTCGCATAGGCGGGGATTTCCATTGTCTCTTTTCCGTAACGCGCAATACTGTTCATAACGTCCTTCTTGTCGGCGCTCCACAGGGGAGCGGCCAGCGTTTTTTTATCGCCGTCGCCGGTCAGCCGGTGCACGGCGGTCTTTTCCGGCAGCAGCGCCAGCAGCCCCGCAAGGAGGCGCAGGTATTCCTCCTTGGAGAGGGTTGCAAACTCGCCCCTTTGCCAGTGGTCGTACAGGTCCGCGTCCCTCAAAACGTGCAGCAGGTGGAGCTTGACCCCGTCGCTGCCCGCCGCCACGATGGCCCGGAGGGTGTTTTGCATATCCTCCTCCGTTTCGCCGGGCAGGCCCAGGATCATATGGGTGACCGTGTACAGCCCCGCCGCCTTCAGCCGCCGCATCGCGTCAAAATATACCTCGTTACCGTAGCCCCGCCGGATGAACCGGACCGATTCCTCTTTGGTGGTCTGCAGGCCCAGCTCCACCCACACGGGCTTGACGGCGTTCAGCTCCCGCAGCAGGGCGACCGTTTCCGGCGGCAGGCAGTCCGGCCGGGTGGCCACCGCCAGCACGTCGATATCCGCCCGTTGGATCACGGGCGTGAACAGCGCCCGCAGCCGCTCCGCCGGGGCGTAGGTGCCCGTAAAGCTCTGAAAATAGGCGATGTACCCGTCCCCGTCCTTATGCTTGGCGGCCACCCGCCGTTTGGCCGCCTCGATCTGGGCGTTGAGATCCTTTCCGCCCGCGGCAAACTCCCCCGCCCCGGCGCGGGAACAGAAAATGCACCCGCGCGTGCCCAGGGTCCCGTCCCGGTTGGGGCAGGTAAAGCCCCCGTCCAGCGAGAGCCTGTACAGTTTTTTGCCGAAGGTATCACGGCAGTAGTCGGAGAGGGAGTAGTAGGTCATGGCGTCAAATTGTAGTTTAGCGAGCTGTTGGCTCGCTAAACAGTCGTAAGTCGTGAGTCGTAAGTCGTAAGAAATAGTTGCTCTATCAGAATGGAAACCCTTTGATTTTCAACGTAATACAGGAACGCCCGAAGGGCTTCTTACGACTCACGACTCACGACTTACGACTTGCGACTCGAGCCAACGGCTCGTTAAATCCCCGTTTACCTTTCCACAATGCTCGTTCCGGGGTAATAATGGCCGATGATCTCCCGCCAGGTCATGCCCTGGCGGGCGTAGTAATCCGCGCCGTACTGGGACAGGCCCA
>CAMJYF010000373.1 GCA_946409885.1 uncultured Clostridia bacterium
CATGGTGGGCTACGATGAGAACAACGACGTGGCCGTGCTGAAGATCAACGCGGAGACCGTCCCCGTGACGCTGGGCAGCTCCTCCGACATGACGGTGGGCGACGACATCATGGTGATCGGCAACGCGCTGGGGGACCTGTCCTATACCTTCACGGACGGCCTGATCAGCTACACCAACCGGAAAATCCAGACCGACAACGGACCGGTCATCAATATGTTCCAGACAAACGCGGCCATCAACTCCGGCAATTCCGGCGGGCCGGTCTACAACATGGACGGCGAGGTCATCGGCATTGCCAGCGCCAAATTCGCCTCCGCGGAGATCGAGGGCCTGTGCTTCTTCATCCCCATTGACGACGTGAAGGACAAGCTCTTCTCCATCGCGTATCAGTATTGAGCAAAACGGGAAAGCATTACAGCGTAATACCGCCAGGGGATTTGTCGGGTTCTTCTTCGGCAGCGCGGCGTGACAAACATCAATTGTTGAAGGCAGTCCACTCCCGCAATTATCCAAAAACAATCTGAATCATCCCGGGATCGATTCTTTTGGATCGGTTCCGGGATGATTTTTGCAAGGGAAATAAATCGTGTGTTCAGAGAACCAGTGGAAGCAACTCCGGCAGCGTTTGTGCCCGGGAATCCCCCCCCCCAAAAAAAACCGTCAGCGGGCGAACCAACTGACGGCTTCTGATGATTGACTTTCAACGGATAGCACCGACGACGCGGGTCACGCCATCAGGCGGCGGATGACCGCCTCGCAGTCGGCCTGGTCCATGATCTTGGGCACGGGATAGAGGGGGTTGCCCTCCTTCAGCGCGCGCTGGGCGATCAGCGGGATATCCTCTTCCTTGATGAAGTCGAACTTCTCGGGGATGTTCATGGCGGCGTTCATCTCGCGGATGCGGGCGATAAACGCGTTGGCGATCTCCTCGTTGGAGCGGTTGGCCGTCTCCACAAAGCCGGAAATCTTCGCCAGCTTTGCCAGGGGCTTCCAGGCGGTCTTGCCGTAGTAATCCAGCACATAGGGCAGGATCACGGCGTTGGCAAGGCCGTGGGGGGTGCCGTACATACCGCCCAGGTTGTGGGCGATGGCATGCACGTAGCCCACGTAGGCGCGCGTAAAGGCCAGACCGGCCAGATAGCTGCCCTCCAGCATGTTGCCGCGGGCGGTGAGGTTCTTGCCGTCCTCATAGGCGGTCAGCAGGTTTTCACCGATCAGCTTGGTGGCCTCCTCGGCGGCCCTGCGGGTGCCCTTGGTGTTGCTGTGGCCGATGTAGGCCTCCACCGCGTGGGTGAGGGCGTCCATACCGGTGGTGGAGGTGATCTTCTGGGGCAGGCCGACGGTCAGCTCCGGATCCAGCACCGCCATGACCGGGCGCAGACGCGGGTCGTTGATGGCGTTCTTTTCGTGGGTGACGGGGTTGGAAACCACCGCCGCGATGGTGGTCTCGCTGCCGGTACCGGCTGTGGTGGGCACCGCGAACAGCGGAGGCAGCTTCTTCAGCACCTTCAGCTGGCCGCGCAGCTCCGGCACGGTCTTTTTGGGGCGCACGATGCGGGCGCCGCAGGCCTTGGCGCAGTCCATGGGGGAACCGCCGCCGAAAGCGATGATGCCGTTGCAGCAGTTGTTCTGATACAGCTCCACCGCGGTCTCGATGTTGTCGATGGTGGGGTTGGGCTGCACGCCGTCGTACACGGTGTACTTCACGCCCTGGGCGTCCAGGCTCTCGTACAGGCCGTCCAGCAGATGCAGGCCGGTCAGGCCCTTATCCGTCACCACAAGCACGTTGTCCACTTTTTTGGCCTTGACCGCGGAGGGCAGCTTTTTGACGGCGCCGGCGCCCTTCAGCAGCTCCGGCTCCGACCAATCCAGGAAATTCATCGCCAGCTTCAGCGTCTTCTGGTACACACGGCAGTAGGCCTTGAACAAAACAGACATGTCTTTCATCTCCTTTTCGTGTTTTCGTATCGCATGATTATACATACAGGTATACTATACCACTTTAAGGAGAAAATAGCAAGTTTTTTTTATACGGTTCAGCCGGGGCGATCGGTTTTTTCCGCAAGCGCCCGTTCCGTCCGGCGGTTTTTGATTTTTTCCACGGCTCTTTCCACCAGCTCCACGATTTTAAAACGGATCTCATACTCCGGTTCGCCCTGCACCACTTTGGCCCCGTCGCCGTTGAAGACGGCGTAAACGTCCTCCGGCTCCCCGGTGACGGCGGGCAGGCACAGCGGCGGGAACATGACGCACCACCAGTTTTGCCCCTGCCCCTCGCCCAGCACGATCTTCAGCGCCCGGTAGCGCCCTGCGGGCAGGGTGACGCCGTCGTAGGAGCGCGCGTCGAAGTATTCCTCCGTCAGACGGGCTGTGGCGGTGTAGGCGAAGCCCTCCGCCCGCAGCACCCGGTTGGCGGCTTCCTCCAGCCGGGGCAGAAAGGGCGCGATGCGTTCCCGCGCCTGGTCCGCCGTCACAGAGCCGTCAAAGATGGCGGCCCCCGTCCGCAGCACCTCGTCCCGCACGGCCAGCTTGACGGTCTGGTCCGCCACGCTGTCGGAGGCGGCGATCACGTGCAGCCGCAGCACCCCCTCCCGCACCCGGTCGCAGCTGACGAAATACCGCGCCACCGCGCCGAACGCCAGGGAAACGCACAGCACCAGCGCTGCCGCGGCGCTGGGTGCGCGGCTGAAAAATAAACGGATTTTATCCATAAAAAATACGCCCTTTCCGGATGTAAATTCTGACAACCGGAGTATGGGCGGGATTTTTTGTTTTATGCAGGGAGGGGGAAATTGGGAATTTGTCGAGGTAACCCTGTAGGGGCGGGCACTGACCGCCCGTGATCGTAACCATCTTATTAATGCGGCAATTAAACAATTGAAAATAAAGACCGTTACCTTGCCGC
>CAMJYF010000374.1 GCA_946409885.1 uncultured Clostridia bacterium
GGGGTTTGCCAGCGGTTCCGCGGCGCTGACGGCGCTGGCGCTGATGGTCTCCTATATCGATAAAGTCAACAGTTTCCCGGGCGGCCCGGAGCGGCTCGCCAACCTGAACATCACCATCCCCACCGTGCTCATCGGCCTGTTCATCGGAGCGTGCCTGCCCTTTGTGTTCGCGGCGCTCACCATGAATTCCGTGGGCCGCGCGGCCCAGAGCGTGGTGAAGGAAGTGCGCCGCCAGTTCAGGGAGATCGCGGGCATTATGGAGGGCAAGGCCGATCCCGATTACGCCCGCTGCGTGGATCTCTGCACCAAAGCCAGCCTGCGGGAGATGATCCTGCCCACGCTGGTGGCCGTGGCCGCGCCCCTTCTGGTGGGGCTGGTGCTCGGCTGCGCCGGTGTGGTGGGCATGCTGGCGGGGGCCACCGCCTCCGGCTTTTTGCTGGCCGTGTTCATGTCCAACGCGGGCGGCGCGTGGGATAACGCCAAAAAGCATATCGAAAGCGGCGCCCACGGCGGCAAGGGCAGCGAAAACCACAAGGCCGCCGTGGTGGGCGATACCGTGGGCGACCCCTTCAAGGATACCTCCGGCCCCGCCATCAATATCCTCATTAAGCTCCTGTCCATGGTGTCCATCGTGTTTGCGTCCGTCGTGGTTGGGTTTTCTCTGATCCGGTGACCCCCTGTAGCGCGGCACCTCAGTGCCGCTTTTCACGCAGACAACTGTTTTGAAACGCCCGGTTTTATGTCTTTGACAGCAGCAAAGCAGCTTTTCTGTTGACAATGCAGGAATGTAACATGATCCGGGAGCGGCACTGAGGTGCCGCGCTACCGCCTCACACCGATCCCCTCAAGCACTCCCGCCAGCGTCTTCGCCATCATATAATGCCCCAGATCGTTGGGGTGGGTGCGGTCGGTGGTGCAGATGGCCGGGTCCACATCGCCGAAGAGAGTTCTTCCATCTACAAAATACACGTTTTTATCGCCGTTGCGCGCCGCGTTCTCGCAGGTTCTCCTGACGATCGCGGCGCGTTCTTCCGTCTCCGGGGTATCGTCCGCCGGGCGGCTGGTCATGATCACCGGCGTGTCGGGATCAGACTGCCGGAAGATTCTGAAAAACGCCTCGTGGGTCGCCCGCAGATGCTCCACTGTGGGGGCGTTGTGGTCGTAGTCGTAAAAGAAGACAGATTTCGGGATCTTCCCCAGGTATTCCGCCAGTTCCGGTTCCCCCCGCGCGTTGCCAGACGCGCCGAAGTTGTAAAAATCCGCGTCAAAAAAGCGGGAAAGCAGGGTGGGGTAGGCCAGCGGCGTGGCTGTGTGCCCCTGTTCGGTGATGGAGGAGCCGTAGAACACAAAGGGCAGGGCGATTTTGTGGGGCGTGGGCGGGCACAGGAGCGCGCCTTCGGCCAGCGTCACCGTGATATCCTCCACCGTGGGGTTGCGGGGAAAGAAGACCGTGATATCGTTCATGCCGTCGTTTTCAAACGTGGTGCGGATGGTATCGCTTTCGTAGCTGTTTTCCGCGCTCACCAGCGCGGCGTAGCGAGCGTGGGAATAATTCCCCACGTAGGCGTAGGCGGCGTTGGCCTGATAGAAGGACATGCCCCGGTCCACGTACTGATTGGAAAGTCGGAACGCCACCGTCACGGTGGGGCTGTCCGTGCGGAACCGCAGCCGCGCCCCGGTGCATTTGCCGTCCGCCTCTTTCAGACGGGGATATTGTTCCACGATTTCATCTGTATATCGGCGGAACCGCCCGTGCCGTTGAAAACCGTAAATTCCCTCGACCACGATGTTTTCGTTCGTGTAATGAATGCGTTTCATCAGTATGCCTCCGGTTGAAAGTTTGGTTCTCCGCCGTCTGTCAGCGCAGCGGGCGGGTCTTTTCTATTATATATCGCCCCGGGGAAAAAGAAAACCCCTGTCCGTGGAAAAAAAACAGTTACCTTGTGGGATTCCCCGATTTTGTCTTTTCTTCCGTTGTTTGTGGAAGAAAACAACATAAAAATGGTCAAATGTATGAAATGTAACGGCTATCAGGAAACAATTTTTGTAAAAAATCATAATTGTGAACTGTACAAAGAAATGTTATAATGTATATGATTATAATGACGGGTGGAGTATCCTTTTTTTGTTTACCCATCCGGAATATAAGATCTTTTTTTGGAGGAAAAATCTATGCAGACCACACATCATCGCCCCTGGCGAAAAGCGCTCTCACTGGTGCTGACCGTCCTGATGGTCGGCGGCTATGTGGGAATGTTTTCCGGCCTGATCGGACGCGATCTGTTCGGCACAAAGCAGACGGCGGACGCCGTTGCCGTCGAACTGACGAACGTCGTGATTGGCGTGCCGGAAACCATCTACATGACGCCGCAGAACAACTACGGCACAGCCACCACCAGCGTACAGTATTACGTCAATAATACCGTCTCCTCGTCCGGCGGCTATTCGCTGGACGCGTCCAGAAACACAACAGCGGGTAAGTTTTACGTCTACAGCCCGCAGATCAGCTCCATCGACAGCATCTCCGTGGACGGCGCCAGCCTGAGCAATCTGAGCGCCTCAAAAAGCGGCAGCCTGTTCTCGGATACCTCCTTTACCATGACGCTTTCCAGCGGCATCTCCTCTTCCCAGACAAAGCTGCTGGAATGGACGATCCGGGTAACGGATACCAACGGCGGCAAGCACGCCCTGCACGCCTATACGGTGGCCTACGCCCCGTACCTGTCCCCCGTTTTCGCGGCGGGCCGCTGCAAGAACACCCGCGGATCCAACTCCTTCGGTTCCGGTCTGTCCTGGGTCAGCGGTATCCACGGCATTTCCTCCGGCGGCGGCTATTATCCCTATAACAACTTCCTTCCGCTGCTGGGAGGTCCTTCCCAGGGCGGCGGCACCAGC